>JAYVXV010000180.1:0-17171 GCA_043784905.1 Holophagaceae bacterium
ATTTTGCTGAGGTATGGCATCACCGGAGACGCCGGGGATAGGTTCATCTGGGCCAGATTCAAATTGCCAAGAATGGCGGTGAGCAGATTGTTGAAGTCATGGGCGATGCCACCGGCCAAGACGCCAAGGCTCTCCAGCTTTTGGGCTTGTCGCATGGCTGATTCCACGCGGATCTGATCCGTCACGTCCCGCGCCACCGCGCAGAGTAAGTCTTGGCCGATCTCCCGAATGAAATTCGCGCTGACCTCCACATCGCAAAACTGTCCATCCTTACGGCGGTAGCGGCGACGGCCCACGGTGAATTGTTGTTCCGAGACCACCAGCGCCACATTGAAATCCACGGTTGCTCGGTCGGAGTCCACAAGGTCGTACAGGTTGAGTGAAGCCATGTCTTCGTCGGTGTATCCCAGCGTCTGGCGAAAGGCCCGGTTGGACTCTACGATCTGCTTGGTCTCCGTATCGAAAAGAAAAATCATATCCCCGGCCTGCTCCACGACAGCGCGATATCGCGCTTCGCCTTTGCGGGCCCGGTATTCGTCGCGCTTGCGATCGGTGATGTCCTGGCAGATTCCCACCAGCGTTGTGGGTTTCCCGTTTTCGTCATATTGGGTTTCGGCCTCTTCATAAACCCACCGCACTTCACCATCGGGGCGAATGACACGAAATTCGGTTTGAAATGGCCGCAGTCCCAGGATGGATTGAAGTTCTTCCTCACGGACCCGGTCCAGGTCTTCGGGGTGAACCGCTTTAAAGAACACTTCGCTTGAAGGCATAAAGGTTCCTGGGACCAGACCAAAAATTCGACAAGTCTCGTCGGACCATTGCACCGCGTGATTCACGATATCGAGATCCCAACCTCCGATCTTTGCGATGCGCTGGGCTTCCGAAAGCTGGGCTTCGCGATCCCGCAGCTCTTCTTCGATGACCTTGCTTCGGGTGATGTCGGTGTGGGTGCCCGTGGCACGAAGAGGGCGTCCCCTATCGTCCCAGGCCACCACGCGGCCGCGAACGAGAAGCCAAATCCAGCGCCCATCTTTGGTGCGACATCGCTGCTCCGCCTCGATGAAAGATCGGCGGCCTTCCAGGTGGTCCTGAACCGCAGTCATCACTTGGGCTTCGTCTTCGGGATGGACGATGGATTGCCAGGTTTTCATCTCATCCTGGATCTCGCCAGGCTCGAAACCCAACATTCGGTACCAGTGATCGCTGTAATGGACTGTGTCGTTCTGAATGTCCCAGTCCCAGAATCCGTCCTGGGTACTTTCAAGCGTCAACTTGAGTCGTTCCTCGCTTTTTCGTAGCGCTGATTCACGTTTGTCGTTCCGCAAAACAATGGCCGCTAATCCTAAAACCGATTCTAGCAATTCCATTTCCATCGAACTGAAAGGCCCAGGCTCCCGGTGATAGAGCGCGAAGGTCCCGAGAACATTTCCTTTCGGGCCTCGGATGGGTAGAGATGCGCAGGCTTTAAGTCCGTGGAGGAGCGCAATCTCCTTGTAATCGGCCCAAAGCGGATTCGTGGCGATGTCTTCCACCACGACCTCGCGATTTTCGAAGGCCGCCGTCCCACAAGACCCGGCTTTAGGACCGATGGGGGAACCGTCAACCACCTCGCAGTAGGCTGACGGCAGACTAGATCCATGGCCATGCCGAAGGGTCCGCTGGTCCTCGCTTAGAATCAGCACCGAACAAAGGGCGCCGGGAGCATGGGTTTCCACAAATTTGCACAGGCTGCCCAACAACCCTTCGGTAGGCGTGCCCTGGGCCATATGCTCCAGCACACGGCGTTGCTCGCCCACCAGCGCGATGGAACGTGCAACATCCTGGGGTCCGGACTGGGGACCTGTTGGGTTCATGCGTGGCCTTCCCTCGTTGTTTTCTAAGATTGGAATTTAAGGATTAGCGTTTGGGGATTATAGGCCGTCAGGAAATAATAACTTGGTCATTTAGATGGGGCACCGGCATTAGGGGCCGTGACAAAATAACCAGAACTACACGGGTCATTTTGTCACGGTCCCTAAGTGCAAGTCGTAGGCAGGCGCCTCGGAATGCGTTCGCAACATGCGCCGCAAGGCGGGATGCCTCAGTCCCGTTGAAACCGTGAGCCGCTGGTCTGGAGGAAGTGCCTTAATCCAGGGCACCGCATGGCCTAGCACCAGCGCGCCGTCTGGACGAAGCAGCGTCTCATCCAGGATCTGCAAAATTCGGATCGCGACAGCCTCTTGTTGCCTCCAGAGCGAGGCTTCCAGCGCCCGCAATTGAGTTGGGTGAAGGGGAGCGTGGAAGAGCCCCAGCAGGCCATTTTCGTTCAAACGGGGATTCTGTAAAAAGGCTGATAGGACCCGGTCATCAGAAACGCGCCACACCAAAATCCAAAGCGCCTTTGGCGTCATTGGTGCCAGGGCTTTGCGTTCCCCTACGCTAAGACCACCCCAGAGGACCTGAAGCCGTTCGGTCGCGAAGTTTCGGGCTTGGGGGTGGGCCGACGCATCCAAGGCCACGGCCGCCAGGGCTCGCCAAGGAAGGCGCGGCAAAAGCCGGGCCCGCAGGTGTCCTGGAGCTTTGGGGTGTTGGGCGATCCAGCGCAAAAGCAGTGGGCGTTTCTGGAGGTCCTGGATCTCAGCGGCGGCTTCCAGCCATCCCCGAGGCGGCGCGGGATGGCGGAGGAGCCGAAGAAATTTCGGCCATTCAATGGCGGGAGGAAGGGGCCAGGACATCAGGATCAGGCTACATGGATCAGGCATCGGGCATCTGGCATCGTTGTTGTGAGTCGCTTCGTATGGCTGCGCGCATAAGAATTGAGCAAAAAACAACAACGAAGTCTGAAGCCTGAAGCCCCTTCATGGCGTTGCTGGCACACTGAAATGATGGCGGTGGAATTCAGCATTCTCGGTCGGGGCGCCGCTGGGCGGGCCCTGGCGGCAGCGTGGGGCGATTCGGTCCAACTTTATCCCCATGATGCAGAGCCCGATGGTTTTGTATTGCTGGCGGTCCCGGATCAGGCCATCGCGACCTTGGCCGCACGGTTTACAGGACGCTGCGCTCATATGAGCGGGAGTCTTCATCTGGACTTCGTTCCCTGTGTCCATCCGCTCACGAGTTTCACGGGAGAGCCATCGGACTGGTCCGAAACACCTCTTGCCATCACGGGTGCTCCGCCTGATTTCCTTGTATCGGCTTTCCAACGCTTGGGGTTCACGCCCTTCCACTTGAGTCCCGACCAGAAGGCGCTCTATCACGCTGTCGCCGTGTTGACCTCGGGCCATTCCGCCACCCTTTGGCTAGGCGCCGCAGCCTTGCTTCGACAGGCGCAGGTGGAGCTTCCAGGCCGGGGCCTGTTGCCCTTGGCGGAGGCCACCTTGAGAAACGTCGAACGCCACGGCGAAGCGGGCCGAACGGGGCCCTTCATGCGTGGGGATGAAGCCACCATCGCGAGGGATGCGGCCGCCCTGCCGGCAATTTGGCGTGACGTGTTTCTGAAGCTTGGCCGTCTCTAAGAGCGTGTTTGATAAATCCCCCGCGCCGCGCTGGGAGCGCCGGGCGAGCGAGGTAAGGCAGCCGACCACGGCATATGGGTGTATACGCCACGGGAGGGTAACGCAGCCTCGCGACGCCCGCCGCCCCAGCCCGAAGGGACGGGATCAGCCGCGCGCATCGCTGCGTCACCGGCCTTGTGCGTATCATCTATACGCAGCGGTGGCCGCTTCCTTGCGCTGCATCGCGGCTGACCTCCGTCGCGGCATGGGGGATTTATCAAACACGCTCTACTGTTCAAGCCGCCGCTTCCCTTGCGCGCCAGGACTCCCGATGCGTGGGCGGAGTCGGCGCTGCGCGATCCCGAAGGTTTGCTTTCGGATCATGCGCATTGCGAGAAAAAAGCAGCGCTCACCGCCATCTCGCTGATGCACGCATTCACAGGCGACGCGCGGGTTCCCTTGCTGCTGGTGAAGTTAGCTGAAGAAGAACTGAATCATTTCCGCCGGGTGCTGGAAGCCATGCAGGGATTCGGCTGGACATTGCGCTCCGATAGCGGAAACCGCTACGCCCAAGGCCTGATGGACAGCCTTGATAAGCATCGCGGTGGCGAAGTAAAACTATTGGATCGCTTGCTGGTGGGTGCCCTCATCGAGGCCAGGAGCTGCGAGCGGTTGCATCTGCTGGAGTCCGCCGCGACCCATCATGCGGAACTTGGGTCGGCTCCCTGGCTGGGCTTTCTTTTCGAGCTCGAACGTTGCGAGGCCGGCCACGCCCTTACCTATTTACGCATCGCCGAAGATCGCTTCGGATCAAGTGTGGCGCCGCGATTGGACTGGTGGTTGGATAGAGAAGCAGAGGTCGTGGGCGGCCTGCCGTGGCGTTCTGCGGTGCATTGAGGCACCCTGAAATCTGTATGAGTCAAAGCCCGAACCATGGAACCTCAGAAATGCAGCCGGTTTTCAGCCCGGAGGCCTTGGGTATTCCAGAAGGTGGTGTCCGATTCCGGGACGCCTTGGAGCGCCTCAGCGCCGAGGGAGAACTCAAGGCCAGGCTGCTGTTGGTGGCTCTGGATCACTTCGCCAAACGTGGCTTCGACGGCGTCCAGGTGCGGGAAGTGGCGGAGGAAGCCGGAGTCTCAAAGCCGACGCTTTACTACCATTTTGGCAGCAAAGAAGGGCTCTTCCGCCAGCTCTGCCTCGTGGCGCAGGCGGTGATGGAGCGCCGCATCCAGGACCTGGTGAAACCTCTGCTGGAGCCCGTTCCGAAGGGCCGAAAGGCCATCGGGGCTTCGGCTCTAAAATTGGCCCGGGGCTATGTGGATCTACTGCAAGAGACACCGGAATTCACAGGGTTCATTTTCCGTTCCATCGCAGTGCCTTCACCGGATAGCGGATTTCGAGATCTCATGCCCCTGGTGGAACGTGCCCTGAGTCCGTTGGGTCTCTATATCCACGCGGTTTTCGGAGTGAGCCTCGAACAGGCCCGCAAAGAAGTTCTGATCTTCACCGCGATCTTCGGAGCCCTTATCGAAGAAGGTCTGCGAAGGGCGGAATACGTCATAGATCAAGCGGAGCTGGAATGGGCCGTGGACCGCTGGCTGCGCGGCCTGGAAACGGTTCTCTGATGGGGGCGCGAATGCGTGGGATGGCGTTTGGCCTTGTGATATTCGGAGGAATACTGATGGCCGAAGGATCTGCAAAACGAGTGGAGCCCCCCATCCGGGCAACGGTACGCCCGATCAATGTGGCCCAGCACGAGATCGAGGTAAGCCTTGAACTGCCCGCCGATGCTACTTCCAAGGGTGCGGTCATGGCCCTGCCGGCTTGGACACCAGGCTCGTATTTAGTTCGGGACTACGCGCGTTTTGTGGATCGGGTGGGCCTCAAAGATCCTGAAGGCAACGAGATCCCAGTACCAAAACTCGACAAGCAACGCTGGCAGCTTCCCAGCCTCAAAAAAGGTGGAACCCTTCACTACCGAGTGTTCGCCAATGAAATGAGCGTGCGCACCAATCACGTGGATGAACGCCACGGGCATCTGGTGGGCGCGGCGACTTTCATGTACCTGGAGAAGGGCCTCCATCGTCCATATGAAATTCGATTCGAGGGTTTCCCCAAAGGCTGGAACATCGCTTCAGGGCTCATTTCGCGTAACGGTGTGTACCGTGCTGAGGACTACGACACGCTGGTGGACTCACCTTTTGAATTGGGTACTTTCCGCCTCCATCATTTCCATGCGCTGAATGCAGATTTCGAGGTGGCTATCACGGGTGAGCACAATGGAGATGAGGCTCGCATCCTTGAGGGAACCCAAAAAATCGTGACCCAGGCCGGGGGAATCTTTGGTGGATTTCCTTTTGAGCACTACACCTTTCTACTGACCTTCAGCCCCAAGGCTGGCGGCGGATTGGAGCATAAGCATTCGACCTCACTTTTGAGCGACCCGTTCCGATTCGACAAGAGCGAGGGTTATGTTGAGCTTTTTGGGCTCATCAGCCATGAGTTCTTCCATGCCTGGAACGTCAAGCGGCTCCACGATCCCGTGCTGGGTCCCTTTGACTACAGCGGCGAGAATTACACGAAGCTGCTGTGGTTCCACGAAGGTGTCACCGATTACATGGACAACCTGATTGCCATGAAGGCCGGGGTGATTCCTTGGTCGAGTGTCGCCAAAGAATGGGGCACCCGCTGGACAGAAAATGTCCAACGACCAGGTCGCTCAGAACAGAGCCTTGAAGAAGCCAGCTTCGACGCTTGGATTCGATTCTACAAACCGACGGAATTCAGCGCCAACAGCACGGTGGGATACTACGATCTCGGATCCATGGTGGGCCTGATGATGGACGCGCAGATTCGTTTAGGGTCCAAGGGCACCAAGGGTTTGGAAGATTTATTCGCCGTGCTCTGGCAGCGCCATGCGTCTTCGGGTCTCACCGATGCGGACATTCGGAACGCTTATCGAGACATCTCCGGGCTCGATCCGGAACCCTTCTGGGACGCCCACATCAAGGGTCACGGAGACCTTGATTCATCGGCCATCGAGAAAGCTTACGGACTGCGGTTTGAAGCCAAGGCACCTTGGGAATCCCTGCCTCCCGAGGATGCCAAGGACCCAGGTCTGGCGCGCTTCTCCAAGAGCTATGTGGGATTGACCTTCGGACGAAATGGTGCGAATGGCGCCGACCCATCCGTCATCCAAAACGTCATTCCGGGATCTCCGGCTTTTCTTGCGGGTCTGAGCTACGGCCAAGAAATCCTGTCGGTGGACGGTTGGCGAGTGGCGACAGGAGCTGAAGCCAAGGCACGATTGGCGGATGTACCGGCGGGAAAGAGTGCCGAGATACTGGTGGCGGATCGTGGGCGTGTGCGAAGCGTGTCTGTGTCGGTCATAGAAAACCCCGCCCGCATTTATAAAATTGTCCCGGATCCGCTGGCCACCGAGGCACAAAAGACGGCCTTCACGGCCTGGACCGGCCAGCCTTTCCCGACCCTCGTCGGGAAGGCCAAGGGCGGCCGGTCTTGAGCGATGGATCAATTTTGAGGGATGGATCAGCGCCACGCATCGTCGCCATCATTGCCGCCCACGATGAAGCGGAACATATTGGCGCCGTGGTGCGTGGCTTGGCGCCCTACCATCTCCATCGGGTGCTCGTGGTGGATGATGCTTCCAACGACGCCACAGGAGCGGAGGCCCTCGCTGCGGGCGCCGAGGTGCTTCATTTACCGCCGGGAACCGGAGGCGGTAAGGGTCAGGTTCTGCGCTCTGGTATCGCGAAACTTCAGAACGACGATTTTGAATTTTATCTTTTCATTGATGGTGACGGCCAGCATGACCCGGCGGATTTTTTGGGATTTCTCGAATACCTGAAATCCCATCCGGACGCGGATTTCCTGATCGGCAGCCGCTATCAGGATCGCCACAATATCCCACCGAAGAGGTGGAAGACCAACGCGCTGGGCACCTGGACATTAGGCCGTATCGCGGGCGTGAAATGGGAAGACAGCCAGAGTGGATTTCGCATGATCCGCAAAAAAGTTTTGGATCGTCTGGATCTCCGTAGCACGGGTTTCGCTATCGAGATGGAGATCGCCATGAAGGCCGCTGATTGGAAGCTGCATTGGGCACACATCCCCATTCGTGCGATCTATCATGAGAGCGGCGCCAGTCACTTTCGCGGCACCATGGACACTTGGCTCATCGCCTGGTTTTCGCTTCAGTGCTGAGAGCGTGTTTGATAAATCCCGTCGCGGCATGGGGGATTTATCAAACACGCTCTCAGTTACACAAACGCCACAAGTCCGTCACGGCCTGTCAATACGAAAGAAAATCAAATCTGCGGAAAACCTTTTGGTATTGATTTGAGAGATCATTTTTTTATTTTTTTATATAATTATACAAATAATTAAACTTAGACAAGTGTTGATGAATGAGTGCAAGGCACAGAAGTCTATGGGAAATGAGGGTTTAAGGTCTCTGGAGGGGGCCAATCCGCAGGGTTATGCACAAAAGATGCGGAAAGACCCCAAATCGCCTTGAAATTCGCGAAGATCCGCACCCACGGCGAATCCTGAGATCGTTCCTCCAAGGCGAACCATCGGGCCGTCAAGCGAAAAGTCCGGCTCCTGCATGGGACTTCAAAATCACCACGAAAACACGAAAGGCAGGAAGGCCACGAAAAACCAAAAAAATCTTCGTGGCCCTTTCCCCATTTTTCGAGCTTTGGCGGTGAGTCTTTAACTCGGATTTTGCGTTTGTGCTCATCGTAAGAAGGCATCAGGCCTCTGGCTTCAGGCTTCGTTGTTGATTTTGGATGGGCCATCTTGCACACATGAATGCGATAGCGACCCACGACAACGAGGCCTGATGTCCGAGGCCTGAAGCGGCCTGGAACAATGACAACTGCAAAATCCGGGTTTAACTCTGGACTCCGCTCGGGATTTCTCCACGGGAAACCCAGGCCCGTATGGCGTCATCGGAAACGCCTAATTTCGTCAGGTGTTCGGTGGCCATGCGAAGGCTTTGGTCTTCGTCTCGGCAGATGAGAAGGCGGCGTTTCCAGGCTTCGATGGCCTGGTCCCGCAACCCTTCTTCACCTAACTGCATTCGCTTTTCGAGCAGGAATCCCAGATTGTTTGCGGCCTTGCGATGGTGAGCGTCCAGATTGAGGGTCTTGGCGTATGCCTCGGTTGCTTCTGGCAGGCGGTGGCCCACTTCCAGTGCTACCGCGTAGGCATTCCATACGTCGGGATCGTCCGGAGCGAGGGTCATGGCCTCTTGGACCATCCGCAGTTGCTCCTCGGCGCGATTGCCCTTGCGGGCGCATTCCGAAAGGCCAAGGTAGGAACTGTATTCACTGGGATCTAGTTCGAGGGCCTTGCAGAAAGTACGTTCTGCTTCTTTCGCTTGGCCCGATTCCAGCAGCGCGTAGCCCAATTGCACCTGAAGATCTGCGGCCTCTGGATCTCTCGCGAGGGCTTCTCGATAACACCGCTCTGCATCTTCCCAGCGCTCGTCTTCCCGGGCCATGTCTCCCAGGGCTGCCCATGGGTTCGCGGCCTGAGGATCGGTTTCCGCGGCCATCGAAAAATAGGAGACCGCGGCATCGGGGTCGCCAAGATCGCGCTTGAATTCACCCAGCAGGGCTTGGGCTTCCGAGAGTGTGGAGGCAGGCGGAGCCAACAGCATGAGCTTATGAAGCTCTGCCTGCGCCATTTCCAAATGGCCTTGTTCACCAAAAATTTCCGCCACCATAAAGTAGCTGCTGGGCTCCGTGACATTTAGGCTGCGGGCGCGATGAATGCATCGCAGGCCTTCCTGGATTTCCCCACGCAACAACAGGAATTCCCCGAGTGTGTGCCAGCCCCAATAGTAGTTGGGCTCCAGCTCTAAAGCCGCAAGCACCTGAGTTTCCGCCGCGTGGAAATCACCCATGTGCTGACAAACAACACCCAGGATTCGCAGCGTTACCGCGTCCTTGGGATGAAGGCTCAGGGCCTTGAGCAGCGCGCCTTTAGCTGCTTCGGGATGATCACGATGAAGGGCCAAGAGACCCATCAGCTCAAGCGTCTTGGCATCTTGATCGTTCAGCGCGAGCGCCCTTTCAAACAACGATTCGGCTTCGTCTAAGCGTTGCATGAGCAGACGCACGAACCCGAGGTTACGAAGGTGTAGTGATTCGTTGGGGTGTTCGTCCCGCACAGCTTCCAACTGCCCTTCCAGGCTCTCAAGAGCTTCATCTTCGGAATGATCGCTTTCACAAAGAATGCGCTCAAACCACATCTCGCCATTGGCGCGATCGCCGGCCAGCAGGAGATCCAGAACTTCCGCAGCCTCGTTGTGAAGACTGCGTGCATTCAGGGCCCGCGCGTAGCGGAGCCGGGACCCTGCATCAGGGCCGAGGGAGGCTTTCAGTGCGAGCAAGTCTGGATCGAGCAGGCGGAGCCAGGGGCGCGGCATAAGTGACCTCGTGAATGCCCGGATAGCTTAACACCGCAAGGTGTAAGCAATGCCTTCGCAAAGGAGCTTCGCCATAGCAATGCGTGTCTCCACCGTGGCTGACCCCAGATGCGGCAGCAATACGGTGCGAGGGGCCGTTAACCAACGTGGATTCAAATGAGGTTCGTTGGCATACACATCCAATCCGGCTCCTCCAAGGTGGCCGGAATCCAATAAGTCCAGGACTGCGGATTCATCCAAGATTCCGCCGCGCGCCGTATTGATGATCACCGCATTTTTCGGAAGCCGAATCAAGGCCGTGCGATCCAATAAGTCACGGGTGGCATCGGTCAGAGGGCAATGCAAGGAGAGCACGGCACTTTGTGTGAGAAGGTGCTCCAGTGGCAGGCGTGGCGCGCTTTCAGGGCCGAAATCTACATCGCCTCCCTGACCTGCTCGGTCCCAAAATATAGGCCTCATTCCGAGGGCCCACACGCGCTTGGCGAAGGCTTTCCCGATGGCACCGGCGCCAAGAATTCCGCAAATTTTCCCGGCGAGACCAATGCCCAGCAATTGATCCGGCGCCCAACCAGCCCACCCATTCGACCGCACCAGAGCTTCGCCTTCGGCCACGCGTCGCGTTACCGCTACCAGCAGTGCCAGCGCGAGGTCGGCGGTGGCTTGGGTGAGAACATCGGGTGTGTTCGCGATGCGGATGTTCCGTCGCTTGCATGCGTCCACGGGCAGGTGATTGATGCCGACTGAATAGGTGCCGATGACTTTGAGGTTTTTTGCGATGGCAAGGTCGGATTCGGTGATGGGTTCTGAAAGCAGCACGACCAGGGCTTCGGCGAAGGGCAGGGCCTCCACCCATTCGGGCGAACGAAACGGTGCGATTAACAGAGCTGGGAAATTCGCTCCCAAAGATTCCATCGCGTTTCCGACTAGCAGCGACGAGGAAAGGATGCGAACGCTCATCGCTGTAGGGTCTCCAAGCCTCTTCATCGTTGAAGCGTTTTCAGGCTATTCATCGCTAGGGCGCTTTCAGGCCTATTCATCGTTGGAGCGCTTTCAGCGCTAGCCGAATGGCTTCGGGGAGGGGCGGCTTGGTGGCTCGCAATTCCATCACGGTGGGCATGACGGCGTCATCCTTGAATCCAAGATTAGTCAGCGCGGAACGCAGATCGGATTCCCATGCATCACCCGGAGCAGATACACCACCTAGCCCATCGAGACCCGAAAGGCCGCCCATTTTTTCACTCAATTCGAAGCAAAGTTTCTCAGCAGTCTTCTTGCCGACACCAGGTATGCGCACGAGCAATTTCACATCCCGGTTGCGGATGGCCTGGACCAATTCACTCATGGGGAGGGCGCCGAGGGCCGCCAGTGCAAGCTTTGGCCCCACACCATCCACCTTCACCAACATGCGATAGAGATCCCGTTCTTGAAGTGAATAGAATCCGAGCAAGGAGAGCTCGTTTTCGCGGAGCAGCGTTTCAATCCACAGCGTCGCCTCGTGTCCCACCTCTGGCAGGAGCCCGTAAGTGCCTAGGCTGATGGCCGCCGAATACCCTACACCCGCGCACTCGACCAGTGCTTGATGGGGCAATTTCTGAATCAATTCGCCACGTAGTCGTCCAATCATGAAGCCAGCATAGCGCGAGAAAAACGAGAAGAATCAGGCCCTCAATATTGGCGCGCCATTCTGCTTGATGGAATTAGCTCATCACCTTGTCGGAGCGGTATTCTCAAGGGGAGGAAGAATTTAATTTGAGGCTCCTGGATTTCACACTCAGCATTCTGATTTTGTTTTGCGGCGTGGGCTGTTCTCAGGCCCCACGGATATTTCCGACCCGTTCAGCTATCCATGGCTCGGCCTCGGCGCCCATTTCAGAAGCGCTCCTTCGGGCCGGGCCGAACCGCTCCGAGATTGAGAAAGCGCTCCACGATGCGCCGCCATCCCAACACGAGGGAATGGCATTTCTGGTGGAGAATATGCCAGATTCGGACCTCCAGTCTCTAGGCTCGAAATACCTGTTGGAGAACGTTGCCATGGCCTATAAGGCCTTCAATAAAGCAAAGTGGAAATCGCGAGTTCCGAAGCAACTCTTCTTGAACGACATTCTTCCTTACGCTTGTTTGAGCGAAAAACGCGACGACTCGCGAAAGGTTCTTTGGGACAAGGCCGCACCGATCGTGGCTGATTGCGCTTCTCCCGGAGAGTCCGCTCATCGCCTTAATCAAAAACTTTTCCCTCTCCTTCGGGCCCGCTATTCAATGAATCAAACGAGGGGAGACCAGAGCCCCATCGAGACCATCGCGAATGGCAAAGCCACCTGCGTTGGCCTTGCGGTCCTGCTGGTGGATGCCTGTCGTGCGGTGGGAATTCCCGCACGCGTTGTGAGCACCCCCACGTGGATTGATAGGCGCGGAACCCATGCTTGGGTGGAGATCTGGGATGGCGATTGGCATTTCGCGGGCGCCGCCGAGCCCAACAAAGCGGGTCTGGACCACGCCTGGTTCAACGAGATTGCTTCCAAAGCCATTCGGGATGTTCCCGCTTTCGCGATCTACGCCAGCAGCTTCAAAAAAACGGGGCTCGCCTTTCCGCTTTCATGGGCTCCATCGGTTCACTGGGTGAGCGCCGAGAATGTGACGGATCGCTATGCGCCACCGCCGAAAATTTCATCGCCATAGAAGTTGAAGAAAACGAACGCTTATGTTTGGCGAGATGAACGGTGGCATACAAGGGCGCCTATCGCCAACGCTGCCGCACTGGCCACCCAGAGATAGAAACCGGGGCCGAAAGATCTGAGTTGCAGTTCACCCACGCCACCCTCGTTGGCGGGCAGCGCATGGCCATAGAGCGACAGGGCATGGGCGGTGATGGGAAGAGCGATAACCGCGAAGATGGTGGCGACGCGGCAGCGCCCTAGCAACAAGGCCAGGGCCCCCGCCGCGAAGAAGAGATTGGCGAACCAGGAAAGTTGTCCGCCAAGAATCGCGAGAGGTCCCATTAGCAGCGTGTGAATCCCAAAGTAGCTGGCCTCGGCTTGACTATTCGTATTCCAGAAATGGAGCGCCGGAGTCGCGCAGGCGGCGAGGTACAACCCAAGGGCAGGCAGCAGCGCGACCACATTGCCTTTGAAGGATGGTTTCATTAATTCTCCCAGATTCGCCCGATCATGGAGATAGAGTAGCGCGGGGCATTCCCAACGGCGTGCGATGCTGGGAGGTTCCGACATGATAGGCAATTCTGATGGTGAGAGACACCCAGTGAGAGCGATCCTGGTGCATGGCATGGGCCGCACCGCCGCCTCCCAGGTCTGGCTCGCGGCGCGGCTTTGCAAGCGTGGCATCAAGGTGTCCCTGTTCTCCTACTCGGCCACTTTGGGAGCTTTCGACGGCACGGTGCGACGGCTCGTGAAATTCATCGAGGGGCGAAGCGAAAACGACACCTTCATTCTGGTGGGACATTCCTTGGGCTGCGTTCTGATCCGCTCCGCCTTGCCGGAATTGCGGGGCGCTGCGCCCCACGCTTGTTTTTTTCTCGCGCCCCCCAGCAAGGCCAGCCGCGCCGCCAAGGCCTTCCGCGACACTCGGCTCTACCGCGCCATGAACGGCGAAATGGGCCAGCTACTCAGTGACTCCGCCTTCATGGCTTCGCTCCCCATTCCGAGCGTCCCCACGCGGGTCTACGCGGGCACCAAGGGCCCCCGAGGCAAGCACAGTCCTTTTGGTCTTGAACCCAACGACGGCATCCTCGCCGTCTCCGAAACACCCCTCTTTGAAGGCCAAGCCGTCACGGAAATCCCGATGCTCCATACCTTCATCATGAACTCCCAGCGCGTGCTGGATGACATCGTGGACGTGGCCCAAGCCACCAGAAATCCGGCAGGTCGGAAACATTCGTAGTCGGAGGGGCCAACTACCTTGCTTGCGGATCCCTCAAGCAATTCTTCGCGAAATTTGTCCATCCCATTCAAGGACCACGGCCCCAAATTTAACTCGGGAGAAACGCACCGTTCGGTTCTCGAAGATCGCAAGGCACCGGTCGCCACGCCTCCGCACGCTGCGGAAATGAACGCCTTCCAGGCCCGCGACCCGGGTGCGGCGACCATAGCTCCATGAGAGGGCGTAACTCAATGGGTCGTGCAGTCCGCCACCGCGCACCTCGGATGCATCGGCGAAGGCGCCCGATACCATAAAGATCAGGTGCCTAAACACCGCTTGAGTCCCGTCGGGCGTGCCAACTGAAGCCGCACAGTGGACCGCGTGATGATGGGCGATTTCCTTGAGGCAGGTTGAAAGGTCATTCCCTAGATAGAGGACTCCGGGGCCGTGGGGTTCGGCGAATCGTCCCCCAATTTCACCCGCGTTTTTGGGAATCCAGGCGTGTGACGCAGACGGCGTTGGCAATCCGAGTCGCCGATTCACCGCATCAATTTCATTCGCCGTCAGAAGGGTCGCCAGTACCTTCGATTCTGCCCGGTGCAATCGTTCCCATGGACCCGCGACCCGAAGCGCTTGGACCGCGGTTCCCGTCACCACACCCTCACGAGGGCCTGAAGATGATCATGGGTCCGATAGAAATTCTCAAATCGGCCTTTGAGCAGGAGGTCCAACGGGGCCTTCTTCCCAAAAAGCGCTGCTGTGTTAGGGCGAGTGAGCCAACCTTCCGCGCCGCGCTCTCCTGGGAACGCCTGCCCCGCGAGGCCAAAGATCGAAACGAACAAGGCCATCCGGTCCAACTTGTCGGGATCGCTGCCGGGCGTGGTCTTCCAGCCTGCCACGGTGGCTCGCGAAACCCCCAGGATGGCCGCCTGTACTGGTAGCGTCAGACCCAGCGTGGTAGCCACTTTGCGGAATGCGGACCACACCAGCGTCGCATCTTCCTGTTGGACATCAATCATTTCAGGGGCTAGGGCTAAGGTCGGCATGGTGCTCTCCAAAGTCAGAATACGTCTATATTTGGACAGAGCAAGCTAAATATAGACTCTAGAGAACGAACAGGGTCGAACTTGCTTGATGGCCAGGGGAGTGGGCTGTTGGTCTGTCACCTTGGGTCGTCAGTTTGATTTCTCGATCCTGAAAGGCTCTAGCTTCGCGGACACCGCTATTTTGAAGTTGAGCTCTTGGCCCACTGTGGAGGAGTCTCGGGAAAGATGATGAACTTCTCCCCAGGCCATTTCTCGCGCAAGGCTCTTTCAAGTTTTCGGGCGGTCGCATGGATGAAGGTTATGGAACGGGTGCTCTCGGTGAGGATCACCTCCGCTGAAATGCTCAGCTCTGCTTGGAGGCGAGGGGACAGGTTTTTCTTGCAGAACTCCCATGGGATCGCTTGTTCCAGCGCGATTAGTTGCCCCAGCTCGCGCTCAAGGAATTCGTTCGCACGCACCTTTTGTTGGTTGCGCTTCTCGATGATCCCCTTGAGGGTCAAAACTAAATTTCGGCAGATCACAAGTTCGCCAAGCAAATTGGGATCGGAGGAGGACAGCAGGAAATCCAGATCCTCAATCGGAAGTGCCGGGGGCTCGGAAAAATCGTCCATCATTGGCACACAAAACCACACCTTGTCGCTCAGGCTTGGATCCCGCCATTCAACCAACAAGCGTTCAACGGTCAGGAGGAAGTTGATGTATTGGGCAAGACCGAAGAGGGCGAAATTCCCGGCAATCCGTTGCTTCTTCCGTTGATCGCGGGAATCCAGGTAGGACTTCGATCTTAATGCGAGGGCTGCACCCATGAAGGTTCCAAGCAGTCCTGGAAACACCTTGTCGAAAAAGTAGTTCATGGATTGCTCCTACTTGGAGATACCGGGGTGAGCGCCGTTTTCCGCTACCTCCGTCTCGAATCTTTCGGCCCGAAGACCGCCAAAAACTATTGCGTGGCGGACCCGATCAGGATCGAGGATTAGGCGCCGGATCACCATAGTTCTACCTCGCCTGGACGTCCCAGTGCTCGGCGATTTTTCCGCCTTCGATGCGAAACATGTCAAACCAGGTCGTCGTGTACTTCTTCGTAGGCTCTTTCGGATCCTTGCGTTCGCTTATAAAGGCCATTACAACCATGTCGCCTTCCGCCACGATCGAGACGATTGGGAAAGTAACTCTGGATTGGATGGGCCTATCCTCTACCTCGGACGCAAAATGAGAAACAAAGCCCGCCCTGCCCGTGGGCACCGTCGGGTTGTGTTGGATATAGGACTCGGCCAAGTACTTTTCTATCCCGTCCATGCGCCTCGCGTCGATTATGGAGCGCCAGAAGTCATAGACGAGTCGCTTGTTGGCAGCCAACTTTGGATCTGAACTGGCGAGAAGCGCCTCGTGATTCGGGTTCGCCGTGACGGGCACTTGGGCGTACGTGAGTTGAGCGCGCAGCAGAGCGCCGATTAGTAGGAAGTGTCGCGGTTTGATGAGCATGGTGACTCCCGGGATGAGGGTTGGTGTTGAGCCGTTCGGCCGAGAATTGATGGATGGTGATCGTAGCGGCCATCATTGGACCTTGCGCAGGGTGACATCGTTTTTTAGCCCAAGCAGGCCGGGCTTGATCCAGGTCATCGCGTTTCCTTTGATGCGCACGGTGAACGTATCGTCGTTGTTCGGCCAAGCCCCCATGTAATCGGGGTCATTGGACACATAGGCCTTCACCGTGAGTTGATCGCCTTTTAGCCTGTAGCTTCCCGAATTGGCGGTGATGGATCGGTAGGCCGCGAGGGTCTCCGCGTCGGTCATCGTTCGATTTTCTGGGTATGTCGCACGCGGAGTGGTGCCCCGGACGAACATCATGCTGTAGTGGGTTTCGGTGAAAATCAGGAGCCCCCGCTGGTGGCTCGGATCTTCACGGGTGAACTCCCACGCGCCCGTGATGCCGGTCGCTTTTTGAGCGGCTAAGGTGGCGGGAGTGCCGACCACCGCCGCGAACAAAGCGGCTGTGACGCAAGGACGGATTCTTTGCAACATCGAACCTCCTGGGTAGGGATTCAGAACGAAAGAAGTTAGGCGGCTCGATGCAGTCGGGTCCGCTTGAACGTAGGGCTAGGCCGCGTGGGATCATTGCACCGGGTGCTGAAAACAAATCCCAAAACCGTCCGGATCCTGGAAATATAACTGACGCATACCATAAGGCGCATTCTTTGGTTCGGACGCAGGAAGGTTTTTCGACTTGATGTATTCATAGGCCGCATCCACATCAGGACAGCCGAAATACAGGATGGTGTCCTGATGGGCTTGAATCTTTAGGTGGTCCGGTTATGCTGG
>JAYVXV010000181.1:0-5649 GCA_043784905.1 Holophagaceae bacterium
AGGGTGCCCTGAAGCTTTGCGTTGAATAGATCGGTCTCTTGTTGGATGCGCTTGCCCTTGGCCACAGCGCGGTCCCATTGGGCTTGGATACGAGCCAAACCGCGATCCAGTGAAGGCTGGTCAATTTCTTTAACGGTGACGCTGAAGCCCGCCTCTGCGGCTACCTGCGCGATACCCGCACCCATGAGCCCACAACCGACCACGCCGATGGTATTGATGTCCATGGGAACCTCCAACTTTGAACCAGCTTAAGAGTTGTTGGGAATTTCGCGCGTGTTTTTACGATTCATACCGAGTGGATTCAAAGAAATTGAACCACCAAGGCACCAAGAAAAGCCAAGGGAATCCGTCATGTGCAAGCTTCGCGGATGAAATTCAGGCGGTCCGGCGACGGCCTAACGCCTAGGTGCCCAAGGGTATAAAGGGCCCTAACTGAACCGCCAGAAAAGTGCTGGCGATTCACTGAGGGTCCCTAATGTGATCCGCGCCGGGCCACCTGAATTTGCGGGCCTTCAGCCCGCAGGCGCTACACGCCTCGCGAAGCGATTTTGGGCAGAAATCCAGCCTGGTGGAGCTTCTCGGTTTCAGCAAAGCCAATACACGAGACGAATTGAAATCTGTTGTTTTTATTGGTGTCTTCGCGTCTTGGTGGTGAATCTTTTTATCTTTTTGAACACGAATCCCTATCGGTTGTAGCCTCTGGGTGCTTACGATGCCAGCGCCGCTCTTGCCTTCAGTACCTTCTCCAAGGCTTCTTCCGCCGTGTCGGCAATGGCCGTGAGGTGGCCCATTTTGCGTCCGTATCGCGCTTCGGTCTTACCGTACAAGTGAAGTTTTACGTCGGTGAAAGCCAACAATTTCTCCCAGGCGGGTTCGCCGTCCTTGGGCCAGAGCTCGCCAAGTAGATTGGCCATGGCAGCGGGTTTCAACAGAGCTGTGTCTCCCAATGGAAGCCCACAAACGGCGCGCACCTGTTGCTCAAATTGGCTGGTGATACAGGCGTCAATGGTGGCATGGCCGCTGTTGTGAGGTCTTGGTGCCAGCTCGTTTACGACCAGTTCGCCGCCCGGTTTCAGGAAAAATTCTACCGTAAGGATCCCCACAACACCCAGGCGTTCGGCGATGCGCAAAGCCATGGATTGAGCCCGGAAAGCGACTTCATTGGGAATGCGGGCGGGCATCACAGTTGTGTCCAGAATGTGGCGCACGTGTGCGTTTTCCGCCACGGGCCAAACGGCGGTGTCTCCGCTGGAATTGCGGGCGCAGATGACGCTGCACTCCAGTTCAAAAGGCACCCAGGCCTCCAGAATTCCTTGAGTTCCGCCGAGGGCGCGAAAAGCCACGCCCAGATCGGTGGTCTCATCGAGTTTCTGCTGGCCTTTGCCGTCATATCCAAACGAGGCGGTCTTCAACACCGCAGGTAAACCCATGACGACTGCGCCTTCACGCAGATCGCTTTCGGTGTTGATTTCACGAAAAGGCGTCACGGGGAAATCGTTGTCGAAAAGGAAATGTTTTTCGCGCAGGCGATGTTGGACGGTGTGAAGCACGAAAGCGGACGGATGCATGGGGCGAATTTCCGCTACGGCTTCGAGGGTCGAGCTGGGAATATTCTCGAATTCCACGGTCATTACATCCACGCCTCGGGCGAGTGCCTGGGCAGCGTAGACATCGTTGTAGTGGGCTCGAACTTCGAAATCCGCGACCTGTCCGGCGGGGCAATCATGACCAGGGTCCATGGCGTGAACGCGAAATCCAAGATTCCGCGCGGCCAGGGTGAACATACGCCCCAACTGCCCACCGCCCAGCAAGCCAAGCGTCGCACCGGGGCGGATGGGATGGGACATACGGACCTCATGGATAGTGGGATTGTGGCATGAGCTGAAGCATGAATCCCCAGCGGGTGAAACGGCGGTGGGGAATAAAATCCGCTTTCCCGCGTCTATACTGGGTGCCCATGGTTCGCCGCATCCTCAGCTTTCTCGCAACTGCCTTGATCCTTCTTGGTGGCATCGCGGCATCGCCGGTGTCTCAGGCGGCGTCGGTCCCCGCCCATGATTGCTGTGGGATGGTGGATCAAGACCAATGTCCCTGCCCGAAGCCTCCTTCGGCGCCCGCGCCCTGTAAGCCGAACCCTGCGCCTGTAATGTCGCTGGTGGTCAGCTCGAAAAGCGCGACCGAGTTTGTCGAGACTGCTCAAACCCACCGCCCAAGCCAAGACTGTGGAGATTTCTCCACCAGGCCGGGAACAGAAATGATCGCGCTGGAGAGCCGAGCCTGGGGACGTGATTCTGACCTAAATCGGCATTTGGCCCGCTTGAGCGTCTGGCGGAACTGAGGGACATCGTTTTCGGCCTTTTAGGGTCGTGTTTGTGCGGTTCCGTTCTGACCTCATGGAGAACTCATGTTCATTCGACGCTGGCCAGCCGTGGCCTTTATTGGGCTTGTGGCTTGTGGCCCACCTCACGCCGAGTTGCGGCGCCCCACACCTGATCCTGCGGACCTTGGAGCCCCCGAAGCTCCAACTTCTCCGGCGAGCAAGACCCTCACGGTGTCGCTTCAGGCTCCCATTCCTCTAGCCCCTTTTACTCCGCTCGCCGTGTCCCCTTCGCTCGACATCGCTGCGAAAATCCCGTCGAGCTATACCTGTCCCATGCACCCGGAGGTGCATTCGGACCAGCCCGGAAAGTGCCCCAAGTGCGGGATGGAGCTGATTCCAGAAACGAAATCGCCTCCTAAAAACGACGCTCCGATGAAGGCCATGCCCATGGATGGCATGAAGGACATGAAGGACATGAAGGACATGAAGCACAGGGGGCGCCCATGAGATCCGTGCTGATGGCGCTTACGCTTTGCGCGGCACCGCTCCTGGCCCAAGCTCCCGACGAAGTGCTGAACCGGGCCCAGCCCAAACGCGAAGGCCAGGCCCTTGAACAGGAAGTGAAGGCGCTGCTGGGCCAGCCCCTCACGCGCGATTCTGCCCTTAGGCTGGCGGCGCTCAACAACCCGCGGCTGCGATCCACGTTCGCCGAACTAGACCTGGCCGAAGCGGATCTCATTCAGGCGGGCCTGATCCCCAATCCAATTCTCTCCGGCGTGGTCAAACGCGGTAGTGATGGCACCAAGACTGAATTCAGCCTTTCCCAGGAACTGGTGGCCATTTTCACGCGGGGGTTGAGGAAGAAGATTGCAGCGCGTCAATTGGATCAAGCGCGACTCCAGGTTGCCGCCGCAGTGCTGGACTTTGAAGCTGCGGCCAAAGAGGCCTTCATCTCGTTTCAGGGCACACAACAGGAAGCGGAACTCCGCCGCACCATCCTGGAAGTCGCGGATGCGGGTCTGGAGCTGGCCCGCCGACAACGTCAGGCGGGCAACATCAGTCAGCTCATGCTGGATACGCAAACCGCCGCCGGGGCTCAAACGCACTTGGAGCTGGCCCAATCCGAGCTGCGGGAAAAGGCGGCGCGGGAGGCCTTGAATCGCCTGATGGGACTTTCGGGAACTCAAACGCAGTGGACCGTGGTTCGGGAGCTCCCGACCCTTCCGGATACAGATCCCAGGTCGGAAGGATTGGAATCCTACGCCATCGCCCATCGCTTCGATCTCGCCTTGGCGCGCTCCAATCGGGAGGTCGTGGCAGAGGCCATGAAGCTGGCCCAGCGCACACGATTCTTCACGAGCGTTTCGGTGGGCATTAATTCTGAAAAAGATCCAGGCTCGCCCCGTCTGACAGGCCCACTCATTGATCTGGAGCTGCCGATCTTCAATCGAAAGCAGGGCGAGATCACCCGCTTGGAGGCCCAAGGCAGGCAGACCGAATCGAATCTCACGGCTCTGGCCGTGGATATCCGAAGTCAGGTTCGGGAAGCCCATGCAAATATGGCGGCTGCGCGCGCCACCGCCACCTATTACCGGGACACGCTGGTGCCCTTGCGCCAACGGGTGGTGGAGGAATCCCAGCTCCACTACAACGCCATGCTGCTGGGCGTCTACGACCTGATCCGCGCCCAACAGGATCGCAACGATGCCGCCAAGGGCTACCTGGATGCGCTGCGGGATTACTGGATATCGCGCTTCGAGCTGGAACGCGTCCTGGGTGGCTCTTTACCGAATGTTTCTGAGGAGACACCGCGATGATTCGTCATTTAATTTCATGGGCGATGAGTCTGGTCCTGGCTCTTCCCGCGATGAGCGCAACCCCCAAATACTCCCCCGTGACCACGCCCAATGGGGCCAGCCTCCCCTATGAGATGGATCATGGCGTCAAGGTCTTTCATCTCGTCGCCGAAGTCATCAAGCACGAGATGGCGCCGGGCATGGTCATCAACGCCTGGGGTTACAACGGCTCCACGCCGGGGCCTACGATCGAAGCAGTGGAGGGAGATCGCATCCGCATTTTGGTGGAGAACAAACTGCCGGAGCCAACCTCTGTCCACTGGCACGGCATTTATTTGCCCAGCGGCATGGATGGCGTATCGGGCGTGAATCAGCGGGCTATTCTGCCCGGCGAGACTTTCAAGTACGAGTTCACCCTGCGCCAGCACGGCACCTACATGTACCATCCCCACGCGGATGAGACGCACCAGATGGCGCTGGGCATGATGGGATTCTTCATCATCCATCCCAAGCAGGAGCCGGTGAAGATAGACCGGGATTTCGCGATCTTCCTTCAGGAGTGGGATCTGCCTCCGGGAGCGGCCACACCGAACCCCGTCACCATGAACGATTTCAACCTGTTCTCATTCAATGGCCGCATCTACCCCGGCACCACACCGCTGGTGGCGCGGCTTGGCCAGCGGGTCCGCATCCGTTTCGCGAACCTCAGCATGGATTCCCATCCCATCCATATCCACGGCGTCCACTGGTACATGACTTCCACCGATGGCGGCGATGTGCCCATGTCCGCGCGGCTTCCGGAAACCACCATCAACGTGCCGCCCGGCACCACTCGCACGGTGGAATTCATCGCCAATGCCGAAGGGGATTGGGGTCTCCACTGCCACAAGGCCCACCACGCCATGAACCAGATGAACCACACGGTGCCCAACCTCACGGGCGTCAGCCAGGCCGGGCTGGAGGACAAGATCTCCGCGCAGCTCCCGGGCTACATGGCCATGGGCGAGAACGGCATGCACGACATGGCGGGTATGCAGATGAAAGGCCCCGAGAACAACGTGCCCATGATGGCCGGGGAAACGGCCCGGGGTCCCATCGGCATGGGCGGCATGTTCACGCTCGTGAAGGTCCGGAAGAGCCTGAAGAACTACGACGATCCGGGCCTCTACGACAACCCGCCCGGCACTGAGGCCGAAGCCATCGGGGAACCCGCAAAGACACCGACGCCCGCAGGCCATGCGCACCACGGGCACTGACGTTTCCTCTTCCTTTCTATTTCACCGACCCAGCGCAAGTTGCGCCTCAAACCAAAAGGAACTCCCATGTTGATTCCCTTTTTTAGCCCGGCAGTTCAAAGTGCCCCCACTCCGGTGGCCGAGCCCACCAACACCAAGTGCCCCGTGACCGGCGATCCCGTGAATGCCAAAAGCAAACGAGTCGTCGTGAAGGGAAGGACCTACTTCGTGTGCTGCGCAGGTTGCGACAAAAGCCTGAAGCAGCATCCAGAGAAGTATCTGAACGCCGATGGCACCC
>JAYVXV010000182.1:0-5632 GCA_043784905.1 Holophagaceae bacterium
TCCTGGTAGTAATTCTGGTCATTGACTTCGACTTTGCCGATGGCCCCGGCCACTTCCAGGCCCAGGAAGGGTTGGACGTTCTTGCCGTCATCCCATACGTAACGCACCATTCCGCGCACCCAAGGACGCCAGGCCTTGTCCTCGGTGGGCGTTCCAGCCGTGCCCGTGGCGCGCATAGCATCAAAGCGCTCATCAATACCCACACCCCATTCAAAGCGGCGGCGCGGCTCGTTAGTGCCAAAGCGAGCCATGACACCGACTTCAGCCTGGGAGCGATGTTTCAGGTCGAAGGGGGCTTTTTGGCCATATTTGATGGTTACATCACTCGGCGCACGGTAACCCGCCGAGAAAAGGATAGAACCCCACGAGGTGCAGATCGGGTCAATGGCGAAGCGAATGCCGAAGCCCGTGCTTGGATCAGCACCAGCCTTGAATGTACCCAGCGGCCCCTGAACCGAATGGCTGTCATAGCTCATTTGATCCAACTGCAACTGAACTTCCCACGGCCAGCCCTTGGAGGGCGTCTGGACCCCAGTATCACCGGCGGCCGGTGCCGCCAAAAGGCCCATTGAGGCCCCGAGGGGAAGAATCCAACGCTTGAGTGACGTCATGCCAAACCTCCATCATTTTTAGACTTCGTGACTCAGAGGATAGCCCCGTGCGGCGATGGGGACAAGGGTTTCTGAAAAAAAAATCAAAATCGTAAACCGCAACAGTGTCCGCTAATTCCAGATGCCCACTTTACTGAAAATATCTTTATTCCACAAAGAAATCCCAAAAAACGAATCGCCACCACCGCCATTTTAACGACCCCCAAATCCAGAACGACCCATCCGGTGATTTCCTCACTGCCTGTTCCAAGCTGTCCACCCAGATACAGACGCCCACCACCATTGGATTCCCCCGCTCGTTCATGGGAGAATAACCCTGGGATCCCGTAGCTCAGCTGGATAGAGCGTCTCCCTCCTAAGGAGAAGGTCGCGCGTTCAAATCGCGCCGGGATCACATGAATCGTTTCCTCCCCTAACTTGCGGGACTACCCCTGAGTCAATTCCCCCGAGATTCCGGCTCATCCGTTGATTTCGCCTCGACGACGATGGTCCGAGCATCATTCCGAGCATCATCGGGTGGGGTCACATCTTTGGGTGGCGAATTCGGTTCGGATTCGGAGGATTGTGACTTGAGCCCACGGGTCGCGATGGCCACCGCGATGGTCCAGGTGGGCGCCAAATCCATGATCGGTATCACCTTCACGATGACCGAGGGAAGAAAGGTCCAATGCCATCCCAAAAGAACCCAAAGCAAAGCCATGGCGATGAAATCCAACCCATCAGCCCACGGAGAAATTGCCCCTTCGATGGTAATGGGAAACAACAGCATCTGAAGGGCGTCCATGCCTACGGCCACCGCCCATGCGGCCTTGATACGTAGGGGGGTCACCGTATCTCGCATCTTCAAATCACCAAATTTTCCCAAGTCACGTTGAAGTGCTCGAGGATACCTTGGCGCTCTTTGCGCTCCAGGTCGCCGATGCTGGCGTAAGGCTTGCCGAAGACCACACGGCGGACACCTCGGCGCACAAGGGCGCGGGCGCAGGTGAGGCAGGGCTCGTGGGTGACGTAGGCGGTGGCCACGGGCCCATCGCAGAACCCCAACGCATTTTCTTCGGCGTGGCTGGTGTGCAGGCAGCGCGTGGTTTCGTTGCAAGTCTCGGGTGTGCAGTGCCCCATGCCAGGCAAAGCGCCATTAAAACCCGCCGCTGCAATGCCTCCATCGGGCCTCAGTAAAACGGCTCCCACCTTGAGTCGGCAGCAGGTGCCAAGGCGTGCGAGTTCCTGGGCCATGCGAAGAAAGACTTCGTCCTTCAGCTCGGAACGGGAGGTCTTGATCTCATTCATGATCCCAATTCTCCTAACAAAATTTTGCCGCTGCGTCCTGGAATTTCCGATCTCGCAATGGCATTTTGAAAATCAGCCAACGGGAGAATCGCCTCCACCGGCGGGATGATTTGGCCCTTTGCCATGGCCGCCATCAGGTCACCTAGAATGCGCCCCTGCTCGAGTCTCGGTGTTCGGATTTTCCAATCCGTGAGCCAAAATCCCCGGATGGTCAGGGTTCGGAAAATCATCTGACCACCCGGAATTTTCAAGGGGTCCATGGAGAGCGCGCCGTAAACCAACAACACGCCATTGCGCTTCAGCAGCATGGACACCGAACCGCCCAATTCACCGCCCACCGCATCCACTGCGGCCGCAGCGCCCTTTGAACCCACGATTTCATGGGCCCGATCCATCCATTCTCGGTCTTCGGTGCACAGCACCGCATCGGCGCCCGCAGCCATTAATTCAGCAACCTGTTCGGGGCGGCGCACCAAGTTCAGGGTCTTGAATCCCTGCAACTTGGCAATCTGAATCAGGCAGCGACCGACGATGGAACCTGCGGCGGTCTGAACCAGCCAGTCGCCGGGTCCGAGTTTGAGATCTTCCACCGCCATGATCCAGGCGGTCAGGGGGTTCACGATGATCTGCGCGGCGGATTCATCAAGCAGGCCTTCCGGGATGGGCACCAGGTTTTCAGCGGATGTGACCACAAAATCCGCCCAGGTTCCCTGCGCGCCGATGGGCACCACGCGCTGCCCGTTAGAAAAACCAGAGACGCCTGCCCCCACTGCATCCACGAGCCCCAATCCCTCAAGACCAGCTGTGGCAGGAAGCGGTGGCCGATTGCCATAAACACCCTTCACTTGCAAAACGTCCGAGGGGTTGATGGGTCGTAATTTCATCCGCAGGCGCACTTCGCCGGGCCCGGGCTCAGGCATGGGTACTTCCACAAGCCGAAGCACATCTTTGGGATTTCCGACGGATTCAAATCGCAAGGCACGCATCAGTGTTTCTCCTGTTTAGGTTTCGGAATCTGCGCGCCGACATCAGCGACGGAGATTCCCATGGCGTCGCCCGCGAGACGCAGCGTGGCTCGGATATCGCGGCCCTTCAGAGTGTAGATCGCCTGGAGCTCAGTGGTGACACCCTTGAGGCTCCCATCAATCTCCCAGCCCGCTTTCAGGAGCGCCGTTCGATAGGCCAGCAAGAATTCGTGGGCCGAAGGCACATCCACGAGATCGTATTCCTTGTCCATGAAATTCACCATCACCAAGGCCTCTTTCCCGTCGAGCAATTTCACACCCACCGGCGCCTGACTCACGGCACTGCCGCTGATCTTGGAGCCGGGCCACGGTGGCAGGTAGGGGAAATCCTCACGGGCCAAAGGCAGTTCGGGAATCACTCCAGGCGAAGGGAGGGTGAAGGCGCGGGGCTCGCCTTTCTCCACCATCAAGCAGCGAATCTCTCCGCTGCCAAGTGAGGTGAGTCGCAGCCAGATTTCCCGATTTCCATCTAAGCGCCTGGCGATGCCCCGTTCTTTCCATTCCCAGATCCACCCCACTTCTTCAAGCGCGGGTTGCAAACGCGCCAGCATGGTCAAAGAACCCACCGGGCGCTCATTGCGCTCACTTTCAGGGCGCACCACGAAACGCAGAGTGTGGCCCTCCACCTTGATTTTGAGCAGGCCCTGATTCAAAGGATTACGGATATCGAAGGACTCAATATCGAAGGTGCGGACTTCCATGCTGCCGGGTTTGAGGCCCATACCGGGCGGCAAGGGAAAATGGTCAGGCAATGATGCTGAAGGCTCGGGCGGAGATGTTTGGGGCGGCTGCGTCGTCTGGCCCAGGCTCGCGATGCAGGCCGATGCGAAGAACACGCCGCGTGGATGAAGTGAGGTCATGGCTCCATGGTATCGGGATGAGGCAGGGGATCGAGGTGATTCCGTGTATTGCGGTTGTCATGGATCCAGGCTTCAGGCCTCGGGCATCAGGCTTCGTTGTAGAGGGTCGCTTCGTAAGCTTTTCGTGAGAGAGAACTGGGACAAAACCAACAACGAGGCCTGAGACCAAGACGCCAAGAGAGTGGTCATGCGCCAGCTTCGCGGACGAAATTCAGGCCGAAATCAGGGGTGGTGGAGCCTTTTGTATTTCTTGGCGTCTTCGCGTCTTGGCGGTGAATTTTTATCTTTTCGCATCTGATTCCCAGTTCATCCTGTCACCCACAATGCCCGCGCCAAAATCCAGATGCCTCCAAGAATGGCTGCCACACCCGCAACGCGGGCGATTAGGTCACCTTTCGGTAGCAATTTTTCCAGCGCAATGAGCACCGCCAGGGCGATCATCAAGGGCAAATTCATGACGCCGAGCACAAGTTGGATGAGCATGATGGACCAACAGCAGCCTGAGCAGAAAAGGCCATGATGGAGGCCCAAACCCAGGGCGCCCTTCCATCCGCCACGTAAGTGTTGGGCCACCAAAAGGAGCGGATCTCGGCAATGTTTTAGGCAGGCGGATTTCCAAGGGGTGAGCTGGAATACACCTGCGAGGATCAGCGCGCCACCACTGGCGGCGGGTAGGCTGCGGCTAAGGGTGGGCCAAATCATCGCGCCTTGATTGATGGCCATGCCCAGGCCATAGGCCACTACGCCAAAGAGTGTCCAAACCCCAAAGTAGCCCGCACCCATAATCCAGGTCAGAAGGCTCGGCTTCGGTTCGCCGCGAAACGAGACGGCCCGCCGATAGAGCAGCAACATGGGTAGGGCCGAAGGCAGCATCATGGCGACCATCATGGCCAGCCACATGGCCACGAACATCGCCGCGGCGCCCACCCAGCTTTGGCCAGGCATGAGCATCCACATCATGGACATGGTCCAGTTTCCAGGCATTTCCATGCCCCCGGCCATGCTGCGCAAGAAGTAGAGCGTGGCCCCGGCGGCCGCCAGAAAAATCAGCAGCGAGATGGCCTGCAATCGCAGCTCCGCCCTCCGCCCCTGCGGCAATCCAAGGTCCGTAGGGGTGGTGAAGTCGTTCATGTGGTCCTTATGCCACGAGGCCTTGATGCGTGTGCTCCACAAGGGCTAGCGAGCTGTGGGCGCCTGCGGCGAAATCGAAGGGGATGGCCCCGGTACTTTTTAGCGTGCCCGTAGCGACGATCTCTGGCTTGCGATACTCCATACCGTTGGGCAGCTCCACCAGAATGCGGTGCAGTTCGCCCGTGGCAAGGTTCTTAATGGGTTCCGAGGTGGTTTCCATTTCGCCCACGATGCGAACGTCCGCCACTCGTTTGGCGAGGTCGAAGGAGAATTCGATGGGCACGAATTTCGGCTCCTCCACCTTTGAGATGACGCTGGCCAGCACCTCGAACCAGGGATTGCCCGCCTGACCGCTCATGATGGTGAGCAGGGCCATGCGCTGGGCCTCCGTAGCAGTGTCGAGTATGAAAGGCTGGAAAACGCCGTTGCCTTCATGCAGCGGTCCCGGCCAGTGGTAGGTACCCGCAAAAATCAGCCCGCCCAAATCCACATCCCCGAAATGTCCTTCAAGGATGCGCATGGCGATCATGCCATCGCAAAAGTGCTGCGTCGGCGCTGCCCAAAAATCGCAAGGACAGCCCGGTGCACAACTACAGTTTTTGACGTACTCACCCTTCATGCGCCACTCAGTCGCCATATGGACCTCCCTATTGGATGTTGAGCACCGGAAGGATAGTCCCATCTCCGTCTGAGGCTGCTATTGATCTTTCAGTTCCGC
>JAYVXV010000183.1:0-5624 GCA_043784905.1 Holophagaceae bacterium
CCCAGTGCCAAGTTGTATTCCACAGTGCCGCGCTCGTCGCAGTGGCCTTCGATCATGATGCGCGCCTGGGCGAAGCTCTTCATGAAGGACGCGATGGCCTGGAGCTTCGGTTTGTCCCCGTCCCGGATGTCCGACTTGTCGAGCTCGAAATTAATGTCTTTGAGAGACGAAGCCGCAGCCCTTTGAAATTCAGCAAATTTGGATGCGGTCATGTCCGTGGGTTTTGTGGTGTCCACTGGTGTGGTTTTTACCTCGGGCGAAGTGTCGGTCTTCGGTTCCGTCTTCACGGCAGGTGTGGTGGGCTCAGGCGTGGGCACTGGTTTTTTGCAGGCCAGGATAGTGGCCAACCCGAGAGAGGATCCCAGGACGAAAAGGGTTCGAACCGGTCGCATGAGAACTACCTCCAGATTGGGCTTTTGTGTGGCGCCGACTTAGCTTAACAAGATGATTCTGAACGGCTAGAGAAAATTAGCGTGAGCGTGTCCACCTGGGGCTCTGGCAGTTGGCGAAATCTGTGAGGCGGCGCACGGAATTGCCGGAAAGGTCCGTGGTCCAGATTTGCATGGACCCACCCCGATTGCTGGAAAACACGAAGCGACGTTCATCGGGAGACCAGGCCGGGGATTCGCTGGAGGCCACACCCGTCGTGATCTGATAGGCCTTGCCCTCGCCGAGTTTGTAGACAAAGAGATCGAACTTGCCTTCGAAACGCGAGACGTACGCGATCATTGCGCCGTTCGGGCTCCAGGCTGGGCTGGCGTTATAGCTGCCTTCGGATGTGAGCCTGCGAACATTGGAGCCGTCTTCTTCCATTAAATACACCTGCGGCGCGCCCTCGCGATCTGACGTGAATGCAATCTGGGTTCCCGCAGGATTCCAACTGGGTTCGGTGTTGATGAATCCGCCATCCGTGAGTTTACGAACCCGGCCGGTTTGGGCGTCTAGCACAACGATATCGCTGTTGCCTCGGCGGTCACTTTGGGTGAAGGCTAGACGTTTCCCATCGGGCGACCAGGTGGGCGAATAGCAACTCCCTTGAGTCCCGGTGGCGGCTGTTGGGTAGAGCCTTTCGTGGGTGCTGCCAGGTTTTTTTTGCCCCCAGATTTCCGGATAGCCGCCTTTGTATGTGACATAGGCCAAACGACCGTCTGGCGCCACGGTAGGCGAAAGGGTGAGACTGCCGTAGCGGGTGAGTTGGATGGGATTGGCGCCATCCCGATCCACTTGAAAAATTTCTTTGATGCCCGGTGCCATCTGCCTCACAAACACCAAACGGGTGTTGGCAATGCCCCGTTCACCCGTGAGGCGGTCCACCAAATCATCGGCCACCGTATGCGCGATGCGCCGCAACAGCGACGCATTGCCTGAATAGTTTTTGTTGAACGCATAGCGAATCTGTTTGCCGCCGCCTTGGGACGTAGCTTTCACGTCCAACACTTGCAGGGCGACCGTGACCGAATCACCGGATTTGGTGACCTTCAGGCCTAACACCCACTCGGCACCAGCGTCCAACCACGGCTTGACGCTGGCCGCATCTACGCCCGTCGGGAGCGTGTCTTTCAACAAGGCGAAGGGCCCCGCATCTTCCAAATCTCGCTTCAGCACGTCTGTGAAATTCGAAGCGGCCTCTCCACCGTCAATGCCAGCAAGCCCCGGATTCGGAACGCCAATGCCAAGCTTGCCCAGGCGCGCGTCCACGGTGACTTCCGTTGGAGATTGCGCCCCAGCTTTCACAGGGGATTGAGGCGCAGGTTTCGGTTGAGTCTGAGCTGTGAGAAAAAATCCACTGCCCACGAAAAGCATTCCGATCAAAGCTCGGCGCATTCGCATCTCCATCACAAGTTGTTGTGCTCAGGGTAACAAAAGAGTTCCGGCTCCCCATCATGGAAGCGGTTTTACATTCAAAAAGATAAGATTCACCACCAAGATGGTGTGTCTCCTGTCAAAGGGGTCGGCTTTCCCGCCTTTGAGTTTGTGTAGGTCCTCGCGCGGGCAGGGCAAGCCTAGGAACATGCGCCGCACGCTGCTGTTGCCGCGTTTGCTCATGTGGGGACGTGACTCCACGGAGGTTCCGCTGGTATGGGAGACCGGAGCGACGCCGACGAAGTGGGCGAGCTGCTTGGAGTAGCCGCCAGTCGCCTCCATCACGAAGGCGACTGGCGAAGCTCCAGCCTGCTACTGAGCTCACGCGAGGAGCTTGCGCGTACCCGCGCGATCACGGGGCAGCTTGGTTTGAGCGAAGCCCTGGCCTCGCGGAAACGCCGCGTCGAAGGTAGCTTTGGACACGTCAATCCCAAGCCGTTGAGAAGTGGCATTCATGATTGCCTCCTTTCAGGCAAGAGGTCACCGGCGCCCGGGACACCTTCCTCGCAAATTCAGGCTGAAGCCCAGGATGGCCGTCCAGTTTTGAAGACGCCGAAAGAGGGACGGGCTAAATCTTAGCGGCAGTCTCGAATGAACCTCGACGCCAACCCACTCCGTCCCCCCGGCCTCGGTGTGATCCGCACCGGGCCGCCTGAATTTGTGGGCCTTCGGCCCCCACGCGCTCCGCGCCCCGCGAAGTAATTTTGGGCCCATGCCATGGATGGTGGAGCTTCTCGGTATCGACTGCGCCGATATGCGAGACATACTGAGCCTTAGTTTTTCTTGGCGCACTTGGCGTCTTGGCGGTGATCTTTATCTTTTTGAATGCAAAACCATTTGGGCGAAACTGGTGCATCCCCCTTTCACGTTCCCGCGACCTTTCGACTCTGGAGAGATGAATGTACGCCCTCGCCATCATCCGCTACCGTAAGCCCCTCGAAGACATCCTCACGATTATTGACGCGCACCGCGCTTACCTGAAGGGCTTGAAGGAGCGGGGCATCCTGCTGGCTTCTGGCCCTCTTGATCCCCGAAGTGGCGGCGCGCTATTACTGCGCGTGCCCGATGGCGCCGTGCAAGAAACGCTGGATCAAGTGCGCGACGGTGATCCCTTCACCAAGGCTGGCATGGCACAGTACGAGTTGATGCCCTGGGCCCCGACCATCGGAACGGAAGGACTGGATACGCTATGAATCTGCGACCAAGCATTCTCCTCATCGCCTTGACAGCCTGGCCAGCCTTGCCTTTATCGGCCCAGAAAATCGATCAGGCCACCAATCAAAACACAGCGTTGCACTTTGACGCGGGGCTTGCTTTCAGCCTGGACCACCACTGGAAGGCCGAGCGCGATAACAGCGGCAGCGCTGGCGTGGTGACCAAATTCCCCCTGGCCCTGGAAGGCGCGCTGGTTTTTCCGGTGGGTCAGGGCGCTATCCGCGCAGCCCTGCGCTACGCTGTGGATCAGCCTTTTCAGAATTTTCAAATCGGTGCCGATTGGATTCACATCTTCAGCCGCATCGGCAGCGAAATGGCCTATGGCAGTTTGGGTTTGACGATCAACAACGTGACGGGCCGCTTTGAAGTCCAGGCACCTAGCTACGTCATTGATTCGAGCGGTCAGACCCAATCGGTCCAAGGCCTCTACGACCAGCGCAGCCAGAGCGCGCGCCCTGGCATCAGGCTGGGCGGGGGCTACGCCTTCAGCAAGCATTTTGCCTTTGAGGGCGCCGTAAATTTCATCAGCCTCGCCAGCACCGGCGACAACGGCTTTCTTCACTCCAGCACCGTGTACCTCACACTCACTGGGTCGTACCGACTGCCAAACGTCTTTGGCGGAAAGTAAAAAACACTCGCAGAGAAAAGAAGGGGTAAAAGGAGGTTCGCAGAGAAAGATCCTCTGCGAACCTCCGCTATTTCTGCGTCCCTCTGCGAATGTTTTTAGCTACCTTTCGTCCGACACGATGGGATAGATGAAACCCGCCAAAGCTGCGCCCACCAAGGGTGCGAGCCGGAAGAGCCAGAGCTGTTTGACGGCCCATCCTCCTGGGATGAGGGCCGGGCCGGTGCTGCGCGCGGGGTTCACGCTGGTGTTGGTCACCGGGATGCTGATAGGTGGGTCAGGCCCAGGCCGATGGCGGTGGGTGCGAAACCCGCCGGGGCCTTGTCCGAAGTGCTGCCAAGAATGATGAACAAGAAGAAGAAGGTCATGACGACTTCGCACACCAACGCGGCCACCATCGAGTACTGTCCGGGGCTGTGCTCGCCGAAACCGTTGCTGGCGAAACCACCGATTTCAAAGCCTGGCTTGCCCCCCGCGATGATAAAAAGAAGACCCGCCCCGGCGATGGCCCAACTTTACTTCAGAATTTCAAAAAAACATACCCTTCGGACCCCCTCATTAATTCACACGAAGGCAAAAAAGATCCCGAAGATAAAACCAGAATTTCTCTATCTTCTTCACCTTCTTTTTGTCTTCGCCGCCTTTGCGTCGTTCAGCCCTTCCAGACCGCCCACTTGCCCGGTCCACCGACCATGGAAGCCACCAGCGTCATCAATGTGAAGAGGGCCACGGGTTGCACCGGCCACCGCAACGGTGCCGCAGCCATGATGAGCAGCGGGATGCAAACCCACGGCATGAGCAGGCCCATCACCATGAGGCCACCGCAAAGAAATTGCAGCAGCCACACCAGCAGGTTGAGTCCTGAATGCACGTTCACGCCTGACAACCCGTAGCCATGCAGGTGGGGCCAAGCGCTCCAGCAGGCAGAGAGCCCGACCGCCAGGCGGAGGATCAGAAACGCAAGACCGGAGCGGTTGTTCGAGGACATGGTTATCGCCTTTGTGGAAGCCTTAGTATGGTGGATATTCAAGGAAACGACATGATCCACCCAAGCCATCAAATCGGCCATCAAACCAGCCATCAAACCGGCATTCGCACCGTAGCCTTCGACGCCGACGACACGCTTTGGCACCACCAAAATAGCTTTGATGAAACCCAGGAGAAATTCCGCGCCCTGCTGCGCTCCTATCATGAAGACGCCTGGATCAATGAGCGTCTTCACGAGACGGAGATGCGCAACCTGCGCCAGTTTGGTTACGGCGTGAAAGGCTTTATGCTCTCCATGGTGGAGACGGCCATCCAGCTCAGCGAAGGGCGCATTCAAGGCACAGAAATTCAGAAGATCCTTGACCTCGGCACGGACATGCTGAACCGCCCCATCGAGTTGATGCCGGGCGTAGAAGAAACCCTTCAAGCCCTGGCCCCGCATTTCGAGTTGATGGTCATCACCAAGGGCGATCTTTTCGACCAGGAAACAAAAATTGCGAGGTCAGGCCTCGGCATCCATTTCACCCGGGTGGAAGTCGTCTCCGAAAAAGATGCTAGCACCTACGCCACCATCCTCAAGCGTCACGGGATCGGTCCCGCTCATTTCCTCATGGTGGGCAATTCCCTTAAGTCAGACATCGAACCCGTCCTCCAAATCGGGGGGCGCGCTGTCCATATTCCCTATGAACGGCAGTGGTCTCACGACCGTGTGGAGGGCATGAACTCAGAAACCCATGGCTATTTCGAGATCGGCTCACTCGCGGAATTGCCAGGGTTGGTTCGTCGCATCAGCGAGTAACACGGATTAACGTTCGAAGATGAAAGAGGACTCATCCCGGATTTTGCAGTTGCCATTGTTCCAGGCCGCTTCAGGCCTCGGGCATCAGGCCTCGTTGTTGTGGGTTGCTTCGCATACATGTGTGCGAGATGGCTA
>JAYVXV010000184.1:0-17012 GCA_043784905.1 Holophagaceae bacterium
CTTCGCCCTAAGAAAGGCCGAACTCGACCCCGACATGGTCCAAAGCCTCTGCGGGTTTGGATATGACTAACTTAATCATTGATCGCAAATTGGTATGAATTCCATCCGCGAAGCTGGCACATGACGGACCTATTCGCGTCATTGGCGGTTCAAATTCTTTGAATGCAATCGGGTATCGCATCTGCGTGAATCTGCGAAATCTGTGGTTCCATTTGTTGTCTTTTCGATAGCGACTTCGAGTGAATCCAGATCTAGGAGACCAACGCTCGTACGGCGTCTTCGAGCGCTTTTCTCAAGGCTTCGACGTCGGCGCAGGCGGAAGGATTGATGGGTGTGCCGACCCGGATGATGTAGTCCCCAGGGACCGTGCGCCAATCGTCGGCGGGCAGGATTTCCCACCCCCCCAGGATGCCCACCGGCACGACGGGGACTTGGGCCTGCCAAGCCAGATTGAATACACCTTTTTTAAAAGGAAGGACTTGGCCGCTTCGGCTGCGGGTACCTTCGGGAAAGGCCGCGACGCTCTGACCCTCGTGGATGCGCGTGGCCGCGCGGCGCAGGGATTCGACAGCCTTGGTGCGGCGGCCTCGATCAATGAAGATAAAGTCTGCGAGCCAGATCACCCAACCCAGAACTGGCACAAAAGCCAGCTCCCGTTTCGCCACGAAAACCGGATGCGAGGGCAGCGTGGAAACCAGCAAGGGTGGATCAAAAAGAGAGCTGTGATTCGCCACGAAAATCGCGGCCTGGTGTCCCTCTCGGATTTCGAGGGGGAGCTGTTCCCAGCCTTCGAGCTTTCGGCGAATACCGAACAGCCATGCCATGAGACGGAGATAGACCGGCGCGACGGTCCAGAATCCCTTGGGGCCGCTCCATTGGAAAAGGGCGGAAAGGTAGGACAGGAACACCGCGATGGCAAGGCCCGGCAGGGCCAAGCCCCAGGCGATGAGCGGGCGTAAAATGGGACGGGGCGGGCGAGACGGACGGGTCACTGGATGCTGCGGCGTCATTTTGCGCCCAAAATCTCCACGGATTTTATTTTCACTGCGTACTCGGGAACGTTGGCTTGACCGTTTTTCCAAACGGTGTGGGCCTTCTCGATCTTTTCTGGTACCTCCATCCCTTCGATCACTTTCCCGAAGACGCAATAGCCGATGCCTGCTTCGGTCTCGTCTTTGAAATCCAGGGCCGGATTGTCGGCAGTGTTGACGAAGAACTGGCTGGTGGCGCTGTTGGGCTCGGCGGTGCGGGCCATGGCCACGGTGCCTTTGAGGTTTTTCAATCCGGCTCGGAAGCTCAGGGGAGCTTCGTTTTTAATGGGCGCGTCATTCTTTTTTTCAGCCATGTCCTCACTGAGTCCGCCGCCCTGGATCATGAAGCCCGGAATCACACGATGAAAAATGGTGCCTGAATAGTGTCCCTTTTTTACGTAGGCCAAAAAGTTCGCCACCGTTTTAGGAGCCGCTTCGGGCTCCAGTTCCACTACCATCGCGCCGTAGTTCGTGAGGATCTGAACCCGGGGTTTGGCGTACGGTTGGCTTGAGGGGCTTGGGGGCTTGGCGACGGGTGTTTGGGCGAGGATCGGCAGCGTAATGAGCAATAGAGCAAGACATCGGATGAAGGACTTCATGGTGATCTCCTGAGTGGATTCAGTTTGAGGTATCAAGGTCCCGTGGCCAAATCTTGAAGATCGGAAACTCGCGTAGTTCGCCTATGCTTCCAGCATGCTTGCCTTCGACTACCCCACTTGGTTCTTGGCCCTAATGATCGCGCCCTTTGGATTGGCGGCGGGTTCTTTCGCGAACGTGCTTATTTACCGATTGCCGTTGGAAGAACCTGAAGAACGCAACGTCGTCACTAAGGGCAGCCATTGCCCCAACTGCAAAACCAAGATCAAGCCTTGGCATAACATTCCACTCTTCGGCTGGCTCTGGTTACGAGGCAAGTGCGCCGCTTGCGGATGGAAAATTCCAGGTCGCTACCCGTTGGTTGAGTTGTTGGGCGGAATCATTTTCGCGACTTCGGTTTACCTATTTCCCGTCGGAACGCTCATCTGGTTCAAGGGCCTCATCTGTGGGTTCGCGCTGTTGGTACTTTTCTTCACGGACTACACCGAATTTTTCCTGCCGGACGTGATCCAGTTTCCGCTCATGGTCTTGGGCCTGCTGTTCACACTGCCGCAGATGGTTTGGCCCGACGCAACGGTGACCATCATCAGCTCCGACAACCACTTTCTGGTGGCGAGTTTCTTCCACAATGGCCTGCAACCCTCGCCGCTGTGGACCCTGATGGGTGAGGCCGTGACCTGGAAATCCAGCCTCATCGGAATGGCGGCGGGCTACGGTTTTCCAGCTCTGGTGAACGCCATCTACAAACTCATCCGCAAAACCGACGGCCTGGGCATGGGCGATTTCAAGATGCTCGCCTGGCTCGGCGCTTTCTGGGGGTTGGGGCCGATGCTGGGGGTCCTCTTTGCGGCGGCGTTCCTGGGCACCTTTGTTGGCATCCCGATGATTTTCATCAGCGCGCTCCATCGTTTTCCCAGAGCTGTTGAGATCGGGCAAACCGTAGGAATCGGGAAATCTCGCTTGTTATGTGCGCGGTTCACGCTTTACCTGCACACCAAGATGATCCCTTTTGGCTGTTTTCTAGCGGTTGGGACCTTTCCGATGATTTTTTTCGGCCAGTCAATTTGGTCAAGCTATTGGCGCAATTTCGTGGAATGAATCAAGGATGGGATGACTGGCTCAACTCCATCAACACGCCACCCGTCTCACTGGGATGAATAAAGGCCACACGGCAGCCTTGGGCGCCGTTCCTGGGGGCTGCGTCAATCATGCGGACGCCTTTGGCGAGAAGCTGTTTCACGGCTTCGTCAATGTCGTCCACCTCAAAGCAAACGTGGTGGATGCCGGGGCCGCGCTTGGCGATGAATTTGCCGATGGGGCCTTCGGGGTCGGTGCTTTCTAGGAATTCCAAACTGGATTCACCGATGGGATAGAAGGCGGTCTTCACTTTTTGTTCGGGTACGTTTTCCACGTGATCGGCGCTCAGCTCAAAGAGTTTGGCCATGCGCGCCATGGCTTCGTCGAGCCCGTTGGATGCGATGCCGAGATGGTTGATCCGAAGGAGTTTCATGAATACCTCGATGGCTTCATTCTAAGGGCATGGAACCCTCCACTCCCGAGTACTGGCAGAAGGTCTACGACGAGGAAGAAAAGCCGGGCTGGGACATGGACTCCCCAACGCCGGTGCTCGCAGAAATTTTGGGGATCCTTTCCTCTAGCCATCTTGTCCTCGGCCACGATATCGCGGTGCCGGGCTGTGGCTTTGGCCACGATGCCGCTGAGCTGGCGCGAAGGGGGTTTTGTGTCACGGCCTTTGATTTCGCCGCGTCCGCGATCCAAGGCGCCCAGGCTCGTTACGGCGATCTCTATGGTGACGAAGTGGCGTGGCGGCAAGAGGACTGGTTTACCGCACAGGCGCGACCCTTTGACGCCATCTTCGATCACACCTGTTTCGTGGCTATGGGGCCAGACCGCCGAGACGATTATTTGAACGTGTGCGCCGCGCGGTTGAAGTCAGGCGGTCTCTGGATGGCAGTGCTCTTTGACGATACCAATGGCCGCGACGGCCCACCTTTCCAGATCCCAATGGATGAAGCGTGGGGTCTCGTCGCGGCCCGCTTCGAGGTGCTTCATCTCCAACGCGCCGAGCAGAGCCATCCTCGGCGGGCGGGACGGGAATTCCTGGTCATCGGGCGGAAGTAATAAAAACTGAAACCGCGAATGACGCGAATTGACGCGAATGAAAAACAGGCTCTTTTCTCCGCTACCTTCCACGTGGCTCGCTTTTCCCTTGGATCTGTACCCCTAACTCCCAACTGCTTGTTTTTTGCGAAGATTTTGACCTGCCGGTGCATGTAAGCCAGTGAAAAGATTTAACGCCAAGACGCCAAGAACGCCAAGTTCCATCACCATTGATTTCGGCCCAAAATTGCTTCGCGAGGCGCGTAGCGCCTGCGGGCCGAAGGCCCGCAAATTCTGGCGACCCGGCGCGGATCACACCATGGCGTGAGGCCATCGCCGGGTCGCCAGAATTTCATCCGCGAAGCTGGCACCTGATGGGTCTCTTGGCGCTCTTGGCGTCTTGGCGGTAAATCAGTTCATTGCTTGCGGCACTTCGCCGCGCTGAGAAGAACCAAATGATTCAGCGCGGCGGCGGAATTACGTGCCAGAGCACCGCGAAAAAATGGCAGGCACTTCCCGCGACTACGAACAGGTGCCAGATGGCGTGATGGAATCGCAGGCTTCGCCAGGCATAGAAGGCGGCGCCTGCGGTGTAGCAGAGGCCACCACCGAAGAGCCAGGCCAGCCCGTGGGGTGAAAGAGCCCGCCATAGCGGCACGATGGCAATGACCGCGATCCAGCCCATGAGCAGGTAAATCGCGGTGCTCAGGAATTTCATCCGGTGGATGAAAATGGATTTGAACGTGATGCCGGTGGCCGCGAGGCCCCACACCAGCCCGAAGAGCGTCCATCCCCATGGACCTTGCAAGGGCCCCAGGCAGAAGGGTGTATAGGTTCCAGCGATGAGGAGAAAAATCGCATTGTGATCCAGCACCTTGAATACAGCCTTAACCCTGGGACCACGAAAAGAATGGTAGAGCGTGGACATGGTGTAGAGAAGCACCAGCATCGCGCCGAAAATACTGCCGCCCACGATGTGTCGAGCGGTGCCCCGCAGGCTGGCGAAAACCACCAGCAACACCAGCGCCGTTACCGCGAGAACGGCCCCCAAGGCGTGCGTGATGCTGTTGGCCAATTCGAGCTTCGTCTGTTCGCTCAAGCCCTGGTGTTTGGGCGGCGGCATTTCGGATTCCATGAAAGCTCCAAATCTCCGCGATCAGGATGGCAGATGCGGCGGGCGGCTAGAGCTTCGAGATGAACCGGATTTGCGTTCAAAAGAATAGAAACCATAGATGAACACAAATGAAAGCGACTCGATATGAACCGTGCGTCGGCCGAGCAGAAATAAAAAAGCGCCCTCACGGGCGCATTTTCATTGGGAGGGAAAACCTTAGTCTTCGCGTTCCGCCTTGTTGAAGGCGTCGGCCAGGGTGGCCTTTTTGAAGGTGGGTGCATTGGCCTTGGCGGTATCGAGATCACCGCGCTCGGCGTCCATTTCAAGCTGCTTGACGGAGAGTCCGATGCGACGCTCGGTGGGATCAAGCTTCACGATCTTCATCACAAGGTCCTGACCCGCGTGATATTCCTTTTGGATGTCTTCCACGCGCTTGCGGGAAAGCTCGGAGACATGCACCAGGCCTTCGATTCCCTCACCGAGGTCCACGAAAGCGCCGAAGTCGGTCAAGCGGGCGATCTTGCCTTCAAGCGTGTCGCCCACGTGGTGACCTTCGAAGAAGATCTCCCACACATTGGGTTCCATGTGCTTGACGCCGAGGCTCATGCGCTGGGCCAGCGGATCCAAGCTGAGCACCTTGGCGGTGATCTCGTCGCCCTTCTTCACCAGCTCGTTGGGATGCTTGATCTTCTTGGTCCAGCTGAAGTCAGACACGTGGATCAGGCCGTCAATGCCGTCTTCGAGCTCGATGAAGGCGCCGAACTCGGTGATGTTGCGCACGATACCCGTGACGATCATGCCGGGCTGATATTTCTCGGCGATGGCCATCCAGGGATTAGGCGTGATCTGCTTCATGCCCAAGCTGATACGACGATTTTCGGGATCCACCTGCAGGATGATGGCTTCCACCTGGTCGCCCAGATTGACCATGCCCTTGGCGGACTTGACCTTCTTGGTCCAACTCATCTCAGAAACATGGACGAGGCCCTCAACGCCGGGCTCCAGTTCCACAAAGGCGCCGTAGTCCGTGATGGAAACCACCTTGCCTTTGACGTTGGCCTGGAGTGGGAAACGCTCCTCGACCGTGAGCCAGGGGTCCGGGAATTTCTGCTTGTAGCCAAGGCTGACGCGCTCGGTGTCCTTGTCGTACTTGAGGATCGCGACTTCGACTTTATCGCCGACTTGGAACATTTCGCTGGGGTGGTTGAGGCGACCCCACGACATATCGGTGATGTGCAGTAGGCCATCCACACCGCCCAGGTCCACAAAGGCGCCGTATTCGGTGATGTTCTTGACAGTGCCTTCCACCAACTTGCCTTCTTCGAGGCCGGCAAGGGTTTCTTCCTTCATGGAGGCGTTGATGGTCTCCAGGAAAAGTTTGCGGGAAAGGACGATGTTGCCGCGGCGGCGATTGACCTTGATGACCTTCATATCGAAGGACTTGCCGAGGAACGGATCGAGGTTGCGCACGGGCTTTGAGTCCACCTGTGAACCGGGCAAGAAAGCGCGGATGCCGATGTCCACGGCCAGGCCGCCTTTGACCTTTTCCAGGACGACGCCATGAACGGTCATGTTGGAACGGAAGGCCTTCTCGACCTCGTCCCAGATCTTCATCTTTTCGGCGCGTTCGCGGGAGAGACGCACGTTGCCGTTGGCGTCCTCAAGGTATTCGAGGAGCACTTCGACCACTTCGCCGACGGCCACACCCACCGTGCCATCGGGGTTATTGAACTCGTCAATGTTGACGGTTCCTGAACCCTTGTAGCCGATGTCAATGATGACGTCCTTGCCACGGATTTCGACGACCATGCCGCGGACGACCTCGTCTTCTTTCAAGCCACGAGTCTCGCCCTGCAAAGCCGTCAGGAATTCCTGCGCCTCTGCGGAACTGTCGTCGAGCTGCGTCGCGTCAAGGACGTTGATGCTCCCCATACGCTTGGACGCATGGCCTTTAAGGATTGCTTCTAACTTGGACATTCAGTCCACCTCATGTGTGTTGCCCCCCATTTCCGTGGGGTGGCTGGAATCCCGGCACGCAGGTCCGGCAGAACGACTAGGGTATCGGGAGATGGAGCGAAAGACCAGGAAAAGTCTCGATGTAACGGGCTTGGAACTATGGCCCGGGGTCAACGGGCCATTTTGTGACGCCTCGGGCGCGCCATGAAGGACGCGGCCTTGGCCCTTCTGACTCGAACCTCAGGACTAAAGGCCTAAGAACTGTAGGACCAACATCGGCCCGAAGCCGACCACCTAAACCGAGATAACGACCAGTTCGGGATCGATCTCTTTCTGCAACATTCCTTCGATGGCCGCGAGGGTACCGGTGAGGGAGCTGGGGCAGGAGTTGCAGGCGCCCTGGTAGCGGATCATCACTTGCTTATCTACGCGGCCCACGATTTCGAGACCACCGCCATCGGCGGCCAAGGCCGGGAGGATGCTTTCTTCCAGAATGGCGTGGACTTTTTTCAAGATCTCGTCGTTCTCATCGTTGACCTTGTTGAACTCGCGTTTGGCGGTGGCTTCGGCGGTTTGCCCGCTGATGGATGCCGCCGCGCGAATGGGCGCCGCCAGCTTGGGTAACAGATCTGGCCACTTCACGTCGTCGGTCTTAGTCACCGTCAGCCACTTGTCTTGCATGAAGACCGACAGCACATGGCCGACTTCAAAGAGAGCCTTGGCCAGGTCATCGGCCTGTGCGATTTCCGCGCTGGGAAAGCTTTTGGGAAAGCCCAGAGCCACGGGCTCTTTCAGCAGGAACTTCACCGCGTTGGGATTGGGGGTGTATTCGATTTCGGAGATTTTAGGCATCCATTCACCACGAAGGCACGAAGGCCTCGAAAGCCACGAAGGCAAAACCAATAAGGCTCTTTTCGTGGCCTTTTCCGTTTTTGAGCCTTCGTGGTGAGCTTTTCATTCCGTACTCACGGTGGTTTCGCCCTTGAGCGCGGAGTGCAGCGTGGCCCAGGGGAGGACGGCACATTTCACGCGGCTGGGAAGATCTTTGACGCCTCGAAAGAGCGTTAGCTTACCCAGCAAGTGGGCACCTGTCGTGGTATCCAGGTCGCCGCGGACCATGCTACGGAATTGATCGGCCATGGTTTCAGCTTCGACGACTGATTTGCCTTTCACCGCACCGGTCATGAGCGAAGCAGATGCCACGTCAATGGCGCAGCCATGCCCCTCGAACTTGATGTCTTCGATGCGCCCATCCACGACGTTCAGCGTGAGCTGGAGCTGATCGCCACACAGCGGATTATGGCCGTCGGCATGGTGGGTACTGGCTTCAAGCTTGCCGAAATTCCTCGGCTTCTTGTTGTGCTCAATGATGACCTGTTGGTACAGCTCACGGGGATCGGTAGCCATCAGCTGAAGATCTCCTTGACTTGGTGGATGGATGCCACCAGCGCATCTACGTCGGCTTTGTCGTTGAAGTAGGCAAAGCTGGCGCGGGTGGTGGCGGGAATGTTGAAGCGGGTCATTACCGGCTGGGCACAGTGGTGGCCAGCACGGACGACGACGCCTTCGTGATCGAGAATGCTTCCCACATCGTGAGGGTGAATTCCGTCCAGGACGAAACTCAACACCGATGCTTTTCCCGGCGCCGTTCCGATGATACGCAAGCCTTCGATTTTGGAGAGCTCCGCCGTGGCGTACTGCAAAAGTGTGTGTTCAGCCGCCGCGATGCGATCCAATCCGATGGCATTCAAGTAATCAATGGCCGCACCCAACCCAATGGCTTCGGCAATGGGGGGCGTACCCGCTTCGAATTTTCCAGGGATTCCCATGTAAGTGGTCTTTTCCCAGGACACGGAAAGGATCATGTTGCCCCCGCCCTGCCAGGGAGGCATCGCTTCGAGTAATGCTTTTTTGCCATAGAGCACGCCGATGCCCGTAGGACCGCTAAGCTTGTGCCCACTGAACGCGTAGAAATCCGCGTCGAGATCAACAACATCCACCGCGAGGTGCGGCACGGCTTGCGCGCCATCCACCACCACCACCACATCCTTTGCATGGGCCTTGGCGATGATTTCCTTCAGCGGATTCACGGTGCCCAGAACATTGGAAACGTGAGTGATGCCAAGGATTTTTGTGCGAGGTGTCAAAAGCGCGTCGAGCCCATCCAAATCCAGCACACCGAGATCATCCATGGGGATGACTTTGATAGACGCGCCTTTCTCGATGGCCAGCATCTGCCAAGGCACGATGTTGGCGTGGTGCTCCATGGCGCTGAGGAGAATCTCATCGCCTGCCTTGATGTGGGTGCGGCCCCAACTCTGTGCCACTAGGTTTAGCGCCTCAGTCGTGCCACGAGTCCACACGATTTGTTTGACACTGGGTGCATGGATGAAGGCGCGGACTTTTTCACGGGCTTCTTCAAAACGATCCGTGGCTTCTTGGGATAAGGTGCTCACGCCGCGATGGACGTTGGTGTGTTCAAAGCGTTGGTAGTGAGCCATGCGTTCGATGACCTGCCTTGGCATCTGCCCGCTGACGGCGCTATCAAGATAGTGCATGGGCTTGCCGTGGAAGAGCGTGGTGAGCAGCGGGAAATCCTCGCGGATTTTGGCCACATCAAGGGATGAGAGCGTCAGGCCGGTCATGCCATTTCCCCTAGATCCGCTGAGTTCGTGCGGGCCATCACAGCTTGTCGCAATTGGCGACGCAGGCTCGCGACGGGGATGTGGGCCAAAAGATCCGCAGCGAATCCATAGGTGAGGAGATTCCGCGCGGCCTGGTCATTGAGGCCGCGGCTTTGGAGATAGAAAAGTTCTTCGGGATCCAGGGCTCCAATGGCGGCGCCATGGGCACACTTCACATCGTCCGTATCAATTTCGAGTTGGGGTTTGGTGTCCACCCGGGCCTTTTCGCTGAGCAGCAGGTTGCGGCTTTGCTGGCGCGCATCGGTGCCTTGGGCGCCCCGGCGCACTTGAATCCGGCCATTGAAAATCGCGCGGGCCTCATCATCCACGATGGCCTTATGAAGCTGATGGCTGGTGCAATGCGGTTGCGTGTGATCGAGCAGGGAGTGCGTGTCGGCGACCTGATGACCATTGAGCAGCGCGAGGCCATCCAGAATCACATCGGCGCCTTCGCCTTGAATGGAAATCTGCGGGGTTTGTCGGCTGAATTTTGCGCCGAAAGTAATGGTCCGGCTATGGTAGCGGGCGTTCCGGGCCACCTGGGCGCGGAGATTGGAGATATGGAAGGCATCCACCGATTCGCGCTGAACCCGCTCGTGGCGAAGCTCGGCGTTTTCGGCTACAAAAATTTCCACGCTTGAGTTGGTGAAGTAAGTTCCTTCGCCCGCGTATTCCTCGATGAGTTCCACCTCGGCGCCGCGCTCCACCACCACAAGGATTCGCGGCTGCGAGACAGTTGCTTCAACATCGGCCTCAGTATCTGAATGACTCATAAACAGCAGGTGCAGGGGCGTTTCGACCTTCACGTTTTTCGGAATGAAAATATAAGCGCCATCGTGGAACCTAGCTGAATTCAAGTTGGCGAAAACGTCTGAATCATCAGGCTTCATCAGGCCTCCCAGCTGGGTGGCCGCTTCGGATGCGGAAGCCAGATGCAGGAGGCGGACGCCTTGGGGCAGGGCGGAGGTGCAGCTATGGTGTGGATCGTAGTGGCCATTCACGAAGACCAACCGGGTGCCACGAGCCTCCGGCAGGATGCGATCCTTGATGTCAATGGTGGCGGGTTGGCCGGGCGTGAAGGCCAGGGATTTTAAAAATTTCAGATCGGCGTATTTCCAATCCTCGTGCTTGGTGGTGGGCAATTCCTGGTGCTGAAGGCACGTCTCTGCGCTCTTTCGCAAACCCACAAAAGCCTCGGGGCGCGGGGGCCTGAGGAGATCTGGGATGAGACTACAGTCCGTCAGCGTGGCCATCAGTTGGCTCCCGCTTCCACTTCTTCCTTGAGCCAGTCGTAGCCACGGCTTTCGACTTCGAGTGCCAGTTCCGGGCCGCCAGATTTCACAATTCGACCGCCCTGTAAAATGTGGATGTGGCTGGCCGGAATGTGGTCCAGCAGGCGTTGGTAATGGGTGATGAGGAGAATGGCTTTGTCGGGGGATTTCAGGGCCGTCACGGCCTCGCCGACGACCCGGAGGGCGTCCACGTCCAAGCCCGAATCCAGTTCATCCAGGATGGCGAGCTTAGGTTCCAGCACGGCCATCTGGAGGATCTCGTTGCGCTTTTTTTCACCGCCGCTGAAGCCCACGTTCAGGCTGCGATCCAGAAACTCGTCGCGCATCCCCACCAGTTGAATTTTTTCGCGGATGAAATCATCAAATTCTAGTGGGTCCATTTCTTCCTTGCCATTGGCCTCTGCCTGCTTGTTGTAAGCCAGCCGCAAGAACTGGGCGTTGCTCACACCGGGCACCTCGATGGGGTGCTGGAAGCCCATGAAGACCCCGGCACGGGCCCGCTCGTCGGCCTCCATCTCGAAAAGATTCTTACCCTCAAAAAGCACTTCACCCGAGGTCACTTCGTAGGCTGGATGCCCAGCTAGAACCTTACCCAGTGTTGATTTGCCCGATCCATTGGGGCCCATGATGGCGTGAACTTCACCCGCGCCGATCTCGAGGTTGATGCCCTTGAGGACTTCGATGTCATTGATCGTCGCGCTCAAATTTTTAATGCTCAGCATGAAGTCAGCTCCAAAGATCGGTTCACCACGAAGGCACGAAAAAAACAGAAGGCCGCGAAAGAAAAAACGTTGATTGAAAGGCCCCATTCGTGGCCTTTGTGTCCTTCGTGATTTCGTGGTGAGCGCAGTTCATCCGACGCTGCCTTCGAGTTTCAAGCTCAGCAACTTGGTGGCTTCCACCGCGAATTCCATGGGCAGTTCGCGGAACACGTCTTTGCAGAAGCCGTTGATGATCATGCTGATGGCGTCCTCCATCGGGATGCCACGCTGTTGGAAGTAGAAGAGCTGCTCCTCGCCAATTTTGCTGGTGGTGGCTTCGTGCTCGACCTTGGCGGATTTGTTCTGCACTTCGATGTAGGGATAGGTGTTGGCGGAAGAACTCTGGCCGATGAGCATGGAATCGCATTGGCTAAAATTGCGGGCGCCCGTCGCCTTGGGCATCACGCGCACCAAACCTCGGTAGGAGTTGCTGCTCACACCTGCGCTGATGCCCTTACTGATGATGGTGGACTTGGTGTTGCGGCCAATGTGGATCATCTTGGTGCCGGTGTCGGCCTGCTGATGGTGGTTAGTGAGGGCCACGGAATAGAACTCGCCGATGCTGTTGTCGCCGAGTAGTACGCAGGATGGATACTTCCAGGTGATGGCGCTGCCGGTCTCCACTTGGGTCCAGCTGATCTTGCTGTTGCGACCTTTGCAGAGGCCTCGCTTGGTGACGAAATTGTAGATTCCACCCACGCCATTCTTGTCGCCGGCGTACCAGTTCTGCACGGTGCTGTACTTGATGCTGGCGTCGTCCAGGGCCACCAACTCCACCACCGCCGCGTGCAGTTGGTTGGTGTCAAATTGAGGCGCGGTGCAGCCTTCGAGATAGCTCACAGACGCGCCTTCTTCGGCGACGATGAGGGTCCGCTCGAATTGGCCGCTGTCTTTGTTGTTGATGCGGAAATAGGTGCTCAGATCCATGGGGCAAGCGACGCCCTTGGGGATGAAGACGAAGCTGCCATCCGTGAAGACCGCGGAATTCAGCGCTGCATAAAAATTGTCGGCGGTAGGTACCACGCTGCCGAGGTACTTTTTCACCAGTTCGGGATGTTCCCGCACCGCTTCGCTGAAGGAGCAAAAGATAATGCCCACTTCGGCGAGTTTTGATTTGTAAGTCGTGACCACGGACACGGAATCAAAGACCACGTCCACCGCCACGCCAGCGAGCTTGGCCTGCTCATTGAGGGGCACCCCAAGTTTCTCGAACGTTCGGAGCAGCTCCGGGTCCACTTCGTCCATGGAGGCGTACTTGGCTTCTTTCTTTTTCGGTGCGCTGTAGTAGACGATCTTCTGGAATTCGGGCCGGGTGTAATGGACGTTGGCCCACTCGGGTTCGGTCATGGTGAGCCAATGGCGGTAAGCCTTGAGGCGGAATTCCAGCATCCATTCGGGCTCGCCTTTTTTGGCAGAGATGAACCTAATGACGTCTTCGGAAAGGCCCGCTGCAACGCTGTCGGACTCGATGTCCGTCACGAATCCGTATTTATATTCCTGGCTGGTGACCGTGCTGAGGGCCGTGTTCATCGCTTGGATCCGACCTTTCCGATCGCGGAGGCAGAGCCCTCCCGAGCCTTCCTATTGTGGAATCTTGACAAGGATTGTCAACTATAAAAAACTCGCGGCATCTGTGTTTCGGCCTGATTTGAGGTCAAAAGAAAAGAAGCCACAGATGAACACAGATAAAAGCGGATTCACACAGATGCAACCACCTTGTCCTATCGTTCCTCCTAGGCGGTATCTTGCGTCCGTCATGTGCCAGCTTCGCGGATAAAATTCAGGGGGCCCGGCGACGGCCTCACGCCTTGGTGTGATCCGCGCCGCGCCCCCTGAATTTGCGGGTCTTCGACCCGCAGGCGCTCCGCGCCTCCCGAAGCGATTTCGTGCCGAACCCTTGGAATTTCTTCTGTGTGAATCTGTGGATTCTTTTGATCTTTTTGAACAAGACTTGGAATTAGTTCGATTTACGCTCACCTAGCGTTTCGCCGGGGCCGAGATCGAGATGTCCTGGATCAGTCCCTGCATCTGTTTCCGAACGCCTTCGGCCTGATCGTCGCTTAGGTCGCCAGGATCCGCCTGCTGGCCTTCTTTCAGCAGAAAAAGCGCCTCACCCGTTTCACCCAAAGCGGCCAAGGCCGCACCGAGTTGGAAGTGATTGATAAGCGTGGGGTCACGCTCCAACAGGGGATCTAACATATCCACCACATCCTGATGGCGGTGCAGGGCCAACAGGTATTGACCCAGTAACGTGCGGGCTTTGGTCTCCATGCCTGGCAAAGGATGGGCATGAAGACGGCGTACTTCTTCCAAGTCTGCCTCGGTCACAGGTACTCGAAGCAGGCGATGGGCCTGACGCATAAGCGCGGCCTCCCAGGCTCCGCTGCTCTTGGGATGGGCTTTTAGAAAAATCTGGAGCGCGTCCATGAGCTCCTTGTCCTTGTCGGCCTTCATCAGGTGCTCTAGGACGAGGCGCAGAGCCAGGAAACAAAGACGTGAATGCCGTGCGGATTTGGCGAAGGTCATGGCTTTGGCAAGCTGGCTTTCGGGATCACGCAGAAAAGCGCATTCGAGCTCCAGATATTCCAGTCGCTCGCTCTTGCCTTTGCGGCGGGCCTTTCGGAGCCAGCCTTCGGCTTCATCCAGATTGTTTTCTTCGATCCACGTCTCGGCCTCCTCAAGCAAGCCCCGAGCCCGTGCGCTACCCCCGCGTGCGCTGCGTAATTGCTTGGGGGATTCGGCGTCCAAAAGCAGCAGCAACTCCGGATCGCCGGGGTGCTGCACCAAGAGATCTTCAAGAATCGTGAAGGCCTTGGGTCGCTCATCGGCCTGGATATAGGCCTCGGCCAGCATCCTGCGGATTAGCAGCTCTCCCGGTTGAAAACCGGATGCTTCCTTGAGGACCGGAATGGCGGCGGCGAAATCGCCACGGGCCAAGTGAACTTCGCCGAGCAATGCCAAGGTGTGGCCATCTCTTTGGAGATTTACGGCCTCTTGGGCGCTCTCCAAGGCGCCCTGCATATCTTCTTCATCCAGCAACAGGCCCGCCAATCTCTCTTTGGGTTCAACTTCTTCTGGATGCAGATCCGCCGCTTTGCGCAGGGCTTCGATGGCTTCGTCGGCGCGTTCTGGAATCTCTTCGAGAAGTTTCGCCAACAGCATCCAGCCTTCGTAGTGACGCGGGCTTAGGCTGACCACCTTACGCGCCAACGTTTCAGCCTCGGCGGGATCCTGAGACATCTCCATAAGCGACGCGACGGTGAAGATTAGCTCGTAGTTTTTTGGATCCAGTTGGAGAGCCTGCTGCAATCGCTGGGCGGCCAAGGGAAGCTGGGAACCATCCAACAAGGCAGAGGTTTCCAGCAGGGCGCGGCGCAACTGGGACAGGGATTTGGGCTTGGCAATGGGCAGGATGCGCGCACGGTATCGCGTGAACAGTTCACGAGCTTCGATAAGGTGGAGGTTCTCTTCGACCAGGTGTTCCCAACGTCCTGAAAAAGTCTCCGCGTTGAGCTGACCCCGTTGATCCATTTCTTGCACCAAGGCCATGAGCCCGTTGCGCAGCATGACTTCGGCGCGCTCCAATTTCCCCATTTGGTCCGACACGGTTTCCAGGTAGGTCTCTACCCTCCGCAGGGTTTCTTCGAGGCCCGTGATGCGCTCCAGCAAGTGTTCGTCGAGATCTTCTTCGCTCTCAACGGGGCCGGAATCCTCTTCCCAACTCTGGTCGCCCGAGACGATCAGCAGCCTAGTGCCGCATTTAAGGCAGGTCTCCCGGTCTCCGGGATTCCAGGTCAAACAATTTTGGCAATAAGAGCCGGGTGCGTCAGGAGCCATGGGACCAGCATAAAAGAAGGGCCCGGAAACAGGGCCCTTCTTTAATATTTAGTTCGCTCACTTCTTTGGTGGCGTTCGCCACAACCCGCTGAGAATGAGTTCCCGCATGGGCCTTATCTCTCTGGGCAGCTTGTCGTAAAGTTTTTCAAAAAGCTCTTCGTGACGCAGAATCTCAAGGCGCCATTCATCGCGATCCATTTTCATCAACTCACCGAAGTTCGCCTTCTCGAAGCCCTTGATGCCTTCCAGATTCAGGTCTTGTTCACGGGGCACCCAGCCCAGCACGGTTTCGGCGGCGAAGGCCCGGCCTCGGACGCGATCCACGACCCACTTCAATACGCGCATGTTCTCGGTGTATCCGGGCCAGAGGAATTTTCCGTCGGCGCCTTTGCGGAACCAATTCACGATGAAGATTTTTGGAGGCATGGGAATTTGGCGGCCCATCTGCAGCCAATGGTTGAAGTAGTCGCCCATGTGGTACCCACAAAAGGGCAGCATGGCGAAGGGATCGCGACGCACTTCGCCGATTTTTCCGGCGGCCGCAGCGGTCATCTCCGATCCAATGGTGGCGGCCATATAGACCCCGAAATTCCAATTTACGGCCTGGGTGACCAGCGGAACCGTGCTGGCGCGGCGACCCCCAAAAATAAAAGCGCTGATGGGCACACCTGCGGGGTCCTCCCACGCGGGATCAATGCTCGGGCATTGGGCGGCGGGGGCAGTGAAACGGGCGTTCGGATGAGCTGCGGGCTTGCCGGAATGCTTGTCGTGGGGTTGCCCCTGCCAGTTGGTGAGGCCATCAGGAACTTCGTCGGTCATGCCCTCCCACCAAATGTCTCCATCCTGGGTCAGGGCAACGTTGGTGAAGATGCAGTTCTCCGTGATGGTGAGCATGGCATTGGGGTTGGATTTCACGGATGTGCCGGGTGCTACGCCGAAAAACCCCGCTTCGGGATTGATGGCATAAAGCCTTCCATCTGCGCCGGGCTTGATCCAGGCGATGTCATCGCCCACGGTGGTGACTTTGTGATCCTTGAATTGATCGGGCATTTGGATCATGGCGAAGTTGGTCTTGCCACAGGCGCTGGGGAAGGCCGCCGCGACGTAAGTTTTCTCCTTATCTGGCGTCTCCAAACCCAAAATCAACATGTGTTCTGCGAGCCAACCTTCTTCCCGCGCCATGGTGGAGGCGATGCGCAGGGCAAAACATTTTTTCCCGAGCAGCGCGTTGCCACCGTAGCCCGATCCGAAGCTCCAAATGGCGTGCTCTTCGGGGAAATGGACAATGTATTTGTTCTCGGCGTTGCAAGGCCACGGTACATCTTTTTGGCCGTCACTTAGGGGCATTCCGACGCTATGCAAGGCGGGCACAAAGGCTCCATCGCCCAGCACGTCGTACACGGCTTTGCCCATGCGGGTCATGATCCTCATATTCACGGCCACGTAGGGAGAATCGGACAGCTCCACCCCGATGTGCGCAATGTCTGATCCCAGCGGCCCCATGCTGAAGGGGATGACATAAAGGGTACGGCCCTTCATGCAACCCTTGAATAGCCCCAGAAGCTTGGCCTTCATTTCGGCGGGTTCTATCCAATTGTTCGTGGGCCCCGCATCATCTT
>JAYVXV010000185.1:0-5591 GCA_043784905.1 Holophagaceae bacterium
GCTATGAGTTCCAACCGGCAAATCCGGTAGGACGGTCACCGCCGTTGCATCCAAGGTCACCGTGCGGCCGGTCTCGCTGCGGACCTTCCAGCCCGTCAGATCTCCGATGAGCCCCGGCGGAGGCAGGACCGTGACATTAAGCGAGCGAACCGCTTGCAGGGTCACGTTCTGATCGAAAGTCGGTTGATTGTTACTGCGAGTGAAGGTCGCGGTGCCCGTGGCCAGCGTCACGGAATCCGTGGCGTTCACCGCGTAGGTTCCGGGGGGCACGCTGAACTGCGATTTCCCGCTTTGATCGGTGGTGGAGATGGCGCTGAAGGATAGGGATGGACCGCCCTGATAGTAGAGATTCACCGTCGCTTTGGGGATGGGTTGACCTTCCTGCGTGACCAGGATGTTCACCACCCCTAAGTCGAGACAAGTGATATCTACGTTCGCTGCGCCTGCCTCCGGCACGGTCACGCTGGCATGGCCAACTTGGCGCGTATCGGGATCCCAGGCCTCGAGGCTGATGACGCCTGCGGGTAGGTCCTGGAAAATGAACTGGCCATCGGTGGCTTCCTGTCGGGTGGTGGAAACACCGAGCCAGCTTCCGCCACGGTAGGCGTCCACTCGGCCTGCGGTCACCGCGGTTCCGTTGGCCCGACGCAGAATACCGCGCACGCCGCCCACAGGCTGGAGTCTCACCACCAGGTCGCGATCGCCGCCGCCTTGGGGGATCTCCGTGGACCCTACGCCCACGAGCCCCGTCGTGTTCCTCAAGGTCACGCTGATCTGGCCTTCGATGAGGTCATCGAACACCATCGTTCCATTGTCCGCAGGTAACAGTTTCCGGCTGAGGGGCGGCAGATCCGTATTCGGATCCAATAAGTAGGCGCGGCTATGGCCTAGGGTCACATCCCCTGTCGGCATCGGATTGCCCAGGCTGTCCTGCAAATGCAGGGTCAGCTTGCCGGTGCCCCAAAGTCGGAAGTTCTTGAGGTAGTTGGTCGGCTGGTTCACGTAGATGGAATCCACCGTGATCCGACCTGTCTTCGGGTCCTCCACACGAATGGAGAAACCCCCTTGAGGAATGGCCATCGGAAAGGCGTAGCGCCCCGAATCGAGGGTCTCGACCAGGAGTCCATCGGTTCCCAGGCCTCCACCCCTCAGCATCACGCGCACACCTTTGCCCACCTTGGTCTGGCCATCTTTATCGGTGATCTGGCCTTCCATGGAGGCCGCGAAATTGGAACGCAGCGTGAGATCTTTCACCACTTCTTGTTGTGGCCCCGTCAAGGCACCGGTGGACTGCACCAAGGTTGGGAAAAGATCATTGTGGGCCGTGATCCGGAAGGCTCCCGAAGGCAGGTCCCTGAATTGATAGGCGCCGTCTGAGTTGGCACTGAGCATCTCGCCCATGAAGGTTTCCACCATGCCCCCCCAGTTCTCGCCGGACAGCGAGAGGTTGGGCAGGGACACATAGAGCTGAACATCAGCCACCGTGGGGATGGGCGCACCCCCGTCAAAAGGTTGATACACGTGGCCTCTGACGATGTTGTGCCCCACCTCAGGCAGCACAAGATCCAATTGCAATTCCTGTTCGGCCTGACCCACGACCGCCTTGTTCACCACGGTCAATAGGTCAGGACCGATGGCGGTGAGGTGGTTCGACGCGGTGGTGGATAGCCCTGAAAGGCGATACATCCCAGCGGTGTCGGTGTACGTGAAATGGTTCAACGGCGCGTACCGCGTCACGGGCGGAATGGCCACCAGCGCGTGCGCCACGGGGCTTCCATCGGGCCTCGTGACTTTACCCTTCAGGAATCCCCGGGCTGGAAGCGTCACACTAAGCGTGGCCGTTTGCCCCGAGCCAGGCGTCACGAAAGCACTGTGGACGCCACTCGCAGGCCAATCGGGATGAACGGCCCAAATGCTGTAGGGCTTGTTCGGCGGCGCGGGCAGCGTGATCTTGCCATCAGGTCCCGTGTGGCCCGTGGGATCCGATCCCCCATTGGGATTCTGCTCCCACCATAGGTAGGCATTCGGCACGCCCTTCCCTTGGGCATCCTGCACCGTGATTTCGACCGCGCCCAATTGTAGTGGATCCACCATGCGGAGCGTCACCGATGCCGTGGTATCGGGTTGCAGGAAACCAGCCCACACGGGCACGGGTTCTGGAACGAAAGGAATCTTGGCGCTCAAATCCCCTGCGGGAACCTTGGTGAACACCGCGTGCCCTTGAGCATCGGTTTCGGCGGACAGCGCATAGATGAAACTCGCCACCTGCCCGCCGCTCCGCAGCAGGCCCGGCAGGCCCAGGTACACGAGCTGGTTGGCCCTTGGCGTCCCATTGGCATTCAGCACCTGCACGTTGACCGTGCCGGTTTTACCGATCAGTCGCATGTTCATTTCCACCACCGCGCCATCACGGGGGATCTCGCCACTGAGCGCCCCGCCGTAAATGCCCGAGCGGAACGTCAAACTGAACACACCAACCTTGAGCCCACTGATGCGGTAGCGACCCGCCGCATCCGTCTTTGTCGAAGCCACGGAGGTGCCACCCCCAAAAGATTTCCCGTAGCTCGGCTGGTTCTGCACCGCCTGAACATCCACGTCCATCATGGGAAGGCCCGCAGAATCCGTCACGACGCCGACGATGTCGCCTTTGCCTTCCAGCACCAGATCGAACTCCAATACCTGTCCGTTCCCCAGCACTGAAGCCTCGCCGAAGGCTTTCCCCTGATCGGTGTCGGCCTCTAGGAGAAAAGGTCCGATGGCCGTTTTCGCGGGCTCCGGCACGTAATCGAAATGGAAAGTGCCATCTGCACCGGTTTGAATGTTGCTGCTCACCAAGGCGTAGTAGGGGTCCACGAAGGCGCTGGCGGTTTGCAAGTCCACACCACCTTCTTGCGGTTCGACGAAGTACCAATAGAAAAGCGTGGCCTTGACGGCTTCGCCACTGGCTTTGCGGACCCGGCCTTTCACTTCCGCGCCACCTGGAATCCACCCGCTTTGAATCGGCCAGACGGTCTTGCCACTCAAGGCCTCGCCGGATTGGCTTGTCCACCCTGCTGATAGGGTTAGCGTTCTCGGAATGTTGGGACCGACGGGCTGCTCCAGGTAGCACGACACCATACGCGGAAAGGCTTGGACCAACGCCGGTGGAATGGGCAGGGTTTCGTCGCTAAGGAACCCGCCCTTGGGCAGCGCCTTCTTCCAGAATCGGTTCGCTTCAACCTGAACCAGCGCCTGGGCCGCCGCAAAGCCGGGCTCGCCCCAAGGCAGATCCACAGCTTGGTTCGGGCGGTTGAAGAGGATCAGAACCTGGGTTCCAAAGGGTGAGGCGTCGGCACTGAGCTCCAGGTCGTAGCGATGCACCGCCAACACCTGAAAGGGCTCCCGAACCACCTCATCGGTTTGATCCGGCGCGATCTGCATCGGACTTGCGGCAGGCGGATTCAATGTCACGAGCGGTGCCTTCACCAGGCCTAGGTCCACGAAGGCGCTGGCACCCCGTGCGAGGTGCACCGTGTAGTGATTCACCGATGGGAGTTTGGTGGCGTCGGTAAGCGGAGACGCAACGGAGAACGTCACCACCCGATCCGTGGCGCCTTGATTGGCGAGTGCTAAACGCATCCCAGGCGCACTGAAGGGCATCTGCAAGAAGCCTTGAGCATCCTGGACAGCCAGAGCAGCACCCGAGCTATTCAACAGCGGAAGCGGATCACCGGACTGTGCGCCCGCGCCAGATGCATCCACAAGGCCCAGGGCTACGCCCGGCGCAAGCCCATCAATGGCGGCCATGACGGGCAATTGGCGCTCCACCGCAAGGGCCGAAATAAACGGCAAAGAATCCGGCAACGAACTGCCGGGCTTGGCCCAGGTTCCCCAAGCTTCTACGAACGCGGACCGAAGCTCATTCCCGGCGTCGGTGGTGCGCATTAATTGATCGAAACCTGGATCATCGGAGCGGGTGAAGACGCGCCAAAGGTCCGCCCACACGCGAACTTTATCCACACCCATCTTGATGAAAAAGCCGTTCTCATTCAGCCCGGTCGCGATGGTCTGCTGCACGGTACTGCTGCGAATCGGCAGAACCCCCGGCGGCAATGCGCCCTTGGTGGTGGCCACGCTATGGGCCTGACCTAGCACCCTGAGCATGGCTTCTCGTAATCGCGTGGGCAGAGCGTCAAGCGTCTGCGGGAGCACCAACGTATCAGGGTTGAGTTTGATGTTACGTTCGCCCAGTCCGGTGGTGAGCTGGAAGCTAATTCCGCCCTCTTCCGTGTAGAGGTAGGACGAAGTCACCTCACCATCCCGAAGGGCTCGCAGTTGGAACTTCATGATTCCGGTCTCGCCGGGTTTCAGCGTGTTCACTTTCTGGGTTGCCTCACCCACCAGCTTCACGTTGCCCAGGCGGGCTCGATCCAAGGTGATGGACACATCATTCGCAGGAAGGTTTGAGGTGTTGGTAAGGCGCGCTTCCAACGTGTAAGTCTCGCCCCGCCGCACCACATCCGGGTGGACGAGCATCAGATCAAAGGTGGGATTGCGGACCAGGATCTTGCCACGGGCGGTGCCCGTAATGGGGATGGGCGCCGCCAGCGTTCCACCCGTGAATTCGCCTTGGATGTAGAACTTAACTTCGTGGTTGCCCAGGCGGTCCCCGCGCAGAAACCAGGTCGCAGAACCAGCTTCACCCGCCTTAAGCGCCGGATTTTTATCCGCGGTGAGAATTTGTTTCACCAGCTCGGCCGTATCGCCTCCAGATGGCACGGCGGTCAGCGGATCATCCAAAGTACCCACAGCGCCATCGGCTCCCGGAGGCAGCATCAAGGTGGCCTTCAGGTTCTGCACCACATAGGGCGAACCGTTCGGAAGGACATTCAGAATCACCAGGTTAGTTTTGTAAAACTGCTTCAAATAGCCGATGCTCCCAGGGATCACGACGATGCCCTTGAAACCATGGGCTAGTAAGTGCGCCACAGCCGGACGTCGCAAGGTCAGACTCGCGTCCGGCAGGATGTCCACCACCGACACGGAGAGGTCTGGAACCACGCTGTCGTCCAGACCCCGGAGTTCCAAGTTGCCCACCTGGGGTGGTTCTCCGACGGGCGATTCAAGACCGTTGTAGATGGGGATGGCGATGGGGATCTTAAGATCCAGGGTTTTCCCACCCAGGCTCAGGGTCATGCTGAAACGCCGCGCCTGGTAATCCCCCTGTCCCAGGTGAATGCCCGCATCCAGGATTTCTTGCTTGGTCATGGGCTCGGAAGTGACGCTCGAAATGATCACTTCACCCAAGCAGCGGATCGCCACCGTGGCGGGCACGGCCTGCATGATCGTCGTGCTGCCGTTCAATAAGCGGATATCCGAAAGGGTGTAGTCACCCTGGGTAGGGAGAGCAGGGATATTCAGACCATCACTCAGGGTTCCCGTAAGACTTTGGGTGCTGATGGATGGGCCGGAGAGGGTGCCCACCAGCTGCACATTGGCGGGCACCAGTTGGGCCACTTCGGCCGCAGTCGCCACCCGATTGCCCAGGAAGAGTGCCACGGGCACCGCAAAGGGAGCACCCTGAGGCACATCAATTCGAGAATCGGGGGCTA
>JAYVXV010000186.1:0-5579 GCA_043784905.1 Holophagaceae bacterium
CTCCGCGTCAGCAGATCGCCCCCACCCTCGAGCGCGACTTGCCATTCGACACCCTCGGTGGAAAGACCGATGCGGACGAGAGGCTGGGGTGCTTGGGCCAACACCTGCCGCCCGAAGCAGGCTACCAAAATCATTGAAGGGACCATTCTCGGATTCATGGATACAGCTTAGCGACCGTTACGAAATGACCCGTGCTTTTCTGGGTATTTTGTTACGGCCCTTTATGCCGGTCCTGCCTTCGGAACGAATCGTTAATTTTTGAACGACGGCTTATCGAGAAAGCGTAGCGAGCCGTCCGGACAAAACCATCCCCCGCCTTGCGCGTAGCTGCTCAAGGCTGAGGAGCTGTCCTTCGGGGCCCAGGCGATGACAGAGCAGTGCGATGCAGCAGCGATCTTCCATGCGCACGAAAAGCGCAGGGCCGGTGTAAGCAAGATGTTGCCAGAAGCCCGTAAGGGCGGCCGTTTTCATGGCGGCCATGGGCGGCGCAAAATCCGTTGATACGGATTCCAGCACATGAACGCCCTCTGATCCGAGGGGAACTTCCGATAGCATCTCGGCGTAGCACCCATTCGCTCGCTGCAAGCCCAGTCCCCAGATGTCGCCATCACCAGAACGAGCGGTTGCCACGGCCATCCGATCCGGCCATTTCGCGGCCATCCACCGCTCCAGAGCGATCTTGAATTGAGCCGCCGTGGCACCGAAGCCCGCATGGCCGATCATTCCGGCCCGCGCATTCGCATCGTGGGGAAGGTTTGCTTCTGGTTCCGGAAAGAGAAGAGACAGCTCCGCCACGGCCCAAGCCTCCGCGTCCTGGCCCGGCGGAAGGGGCATTGGCGCTTCGTTCCAGGGGGCCGACTCGAGACCCGAAGCCGCGGCCCCCAACTGCTTCCAGGAGAGGCCCAGTTCCGACTCCAGCAACTCAGCGATGAGCCGATAGCCCAGATCGGAGTAAGTGGACTCTCCGATTTTCGCGTCCCTCAGCAGCGAATGATTCCCAGGCAAGGGCGTACGTCGAAGTTGCGCCGCAAGCGGCTCGCCAGTGTAGGGCAACCAGGGCGGAAGGCCTGATGAATGGGACAGAAGCTGCCGCACTGTGAGGGGCTCGGAGCGGTCATAAAAGCCCAACTGCCAGCGGCGGTCCGCATCGAGATCCAGATAGGCATGGGCCAAGGAAGCCGTCACCAGCGGCTTTGTGAGGGAGGCGAGATCGTAAAAAGTCATGGGGCATCTGTCTGCGGACTTGGGACTCGGGGCTTGAGACTTGAGACTCGCATTCTCACGCTTCCAACATCCGAATCAAGCTCTCCGCCACGGCCTTCTGCACCAGGTCCGCCACACGCATGGCTTCTAGGCCTTCAGCCCAAGTCACAAAATCTTGGCCTTGGCCGAGACAGGCGCGGTGGAAGGCTTCGATCTCTAGTTTCAGCGGCTCGCCTTCTTCGATGTCCACGGTTTCTGGGATCACTTCGGGGCCGTGTTCGCCCATCTTCAAACGCAAAATTTCAAGTTTTTGCGCCGCGAAGTCCAGGCTCGCGTACTCCTGATTTCCGAAAGCCCTGAGCGTCCGCTCTTTCTTGCGGGCCACGCGGCTGGCGGTGACGGTTGCAAAGGCGCCGCCTTCAAACTTCAGTCGCGCATTCACCAAATCAGGATGTTTTGTCAGCACCGGAACGCCCACCGCCTCTACATCTACGACAGGCCGCTGCACCAGGGCCAGCAACAGATCCAAATCATGGATCATCACGTCCATCACCACGTCCACTTCAAGCGACCGCATGGGAAAGGGTGAAACGCGGACAGCCTCGATGAATTTGGGTTTGAAGTTCGCGGCGCGAAGCGCCACCACCGCAGGGTTGAAACGCTCGAGGTGGCCTACGCAAGCCACCAATTTGGGGTTCGCTTCCCGCGCTTCGGCCAGGGCCGCGATAAGCGCCTCACCCTCGGCAAGGCTGGCCGCCAGGGGCTTTTCCATGAGCAAGTGCTTACCAGCCTTGAGCACTTGAAGGCCCAGACTGAAATGGAAACCCGTGGGAGCCGCGATCTGCACGGCATCCACTTCGTCCAAAATATCGGCAAGCTGGGGAACCCATTTCACGCCGATTTTCGCTGCGATTTCAGCTCCGCGTTCCGGGGATGAATCCACCACGGCCACCAGCTCCGCATGCTCAGACCCGGATGCGATTCTCGCGTGATGCTGCCCCAGATGGCCGACACCTACTACCGCTACGCGCAATTTAGGCTGCAATTCAGGCAGCAGCTCAGGCCGCAACTCAGGCCGCAACTCAGGCATGGGAACCTCCACCTAATCAGGGTATGCGCGGGCGGGAAGGGCTGAACACAGAAGACACGAGAAATGCACGGAAGAACGCAGAAGTGATTCTGTGGAAAAGACTCTGATGCCTGGTGATGGGCTCTTTCAAGGTCATCGGTCCGTGCGCCATTATCTTCATTTTTCCTTCTTCTGAGCCTTCAACAACCTTCTGTGCCTTCTGTGTTCAGCTCTAGGACGCTAAGCTGATCCAACATCCCCGAGGTTCCCATGCCCGCTTTAGATGCCTTGTCCCTTGTGAAATGGATCCACTTCATCCTGCTGTCCATGGCGGGTGGCGGTGCCGTCGTGGCGCTGCTGCTATCGGGCTTCGAGGAAGAGCGTCCGGACCTGCAAGGCCTGGCCGCGACGGTATGGAAACGCACCGTGACGTGGGGTTTCCGGCTGGCACTGGTGGTGGGCATCGCCGCCATGTTCATCAAGATTCAGCACGGCGAAAATCCCCTCCGCCTTGCCTACTTCCACGTCAAATTAACCCTCGTGGTGATTCTGCTGGCCTTCGCGGAAATGGCACCCAAGGCCCTGGCCGTGGGCAAGCGCGGCGCGGCCCTCATCGCGCTTCTGCTGTTCTTGTTGGCGAGCTTCACGGTGTACAACAAGGATCTCTTTGGTCGCAAAGCCGCACAGCCTCTCCCCATGGCCGCGCCGGACGGCACGATGCACGCGGATCGCTGATGCGGATTCCGCTGGCCGTTCTTGCATGCGCCGCACTTTCAGCTTCGGCGTCAGTGCCTGATTGGCCACAAACGATTCCCGAAAAATCCCAGAATAAACGCACCAGCACGGTGGCCGAGGTGCGAGCCTTCATGGGTGACCTCAGTGCGCACGATGGCGCCTTGGTCCCTTATCATCCGGCGCGCGCACCCCAATCCACCGAAGCCGGAAAACCACTGCTGGCTTGGCGATTGCCCGCCTTGAGCCAGGATGCCGTGCGCGTTTACATCAACGCCAACATCCATGCCGGTGAAGTGGAAGGCAAGGAGGCGGCGCAGCTCATTGTTCGAGAATTTTTGAAGGGCGAGCATCCCGATTTGCGCGAGCACATTGATCTCGTGGTGTGTCCCACTTACAACGCCGATGGTACAGATGCCCTGGATCCGGCCATCCGCAAACATCAACCGAATCCCCCAGGGCTCGGCCCGTCTGGTATTGGTGGTGGTGTCGGTCGCAGAGAAAATGCCCGCGGTCTGGACTTAAATCGCGACTTGATGAAAGCGAGCGCGGCGAACACGCGCTGGTTTTTGGCCATGCTTCAGGACTTCGACCCGGCGGTGGTTTTCGACCTGCACACGACCAATGGCAGTTACCACGGGTTTCATCTGACCTACTCTCCAAGCATGGCCCTGGGTGCGGATCCGCAACTGCTGGCCTTCAACCGGAATCTGCTAAACGAGGTGCGGGATGGGCTACTGAAACTTGGGTTGCCCACCTACGACTATGGCAATTTCAGGCCCGAATCCCCCAAGCCCGGCGACAAGCCTGAGGCATGGGAAACTTTCGATTTTCGCCCACGCTATTTGAGCAATTTCCCTGGCCTTCAGAACCGTCTCGCCATTTTGTCCGAGGCCTATGTCTATCGCAGCTATGCCGAGCGTATCGCTGAAACCCGGACCTTCATTTTGGCGTGTCTAACGTGGATTTCCGATCATCGCATCGAGGTCCGCACCGCAACCCGAAATGCCCGCCAACGATGGATGGACGCATGGAAACAAGGCCCACCATCTTTGCCTTTATCGGCAGATTTCGCGCAAACGGAAACCCATCGTTTCGATGTGGTGACGCCTCTCAAAAATACGGATGGCCAAGTGATCGGAGAGGGCAATCGCGAGAGCGTAGAATTGCCCAGTTTCGTGACCTGGACGACCAAAGACTCCGTCACCTTGCCAAAGGGCTATCTGGTGGACCCGGCCTACGCTTTTAAAGTGCTACCGGTGCTGAAAGCGCACGGCGTCAAGGTGCTCACCGGAAAGGCGCGACCGGATTCCGTTCTACTTACTTTCCACGAATCCGAACGCAAGCTCGCATCCCAGGCCTTCCAAGGCATCTTCGGCCTCAGCCTCAAAGGTGCGTGGAGGGCCGATGAATCACCGCGTCCCATGCAGCTGCGATGGACGAACGAGGATCTGGATCGTGCGATCTACGTTCCCCTGAATCAACCCAATGGTCGCGTGGCCTTTTACCTGCTCGACCCTCGTAGCCCTGATGGGCTGGCCTTCTGGGGGTTCTTCCATGAAAGCCTGGTGCGCGGCGACGGCGCCTGGGGCGAGCCCTTGCGCTTCCCAATTCTGGCGGTGGGTGTGGCCAGTGGAATCGCAGGATCCGAGCCCCAACCCCCCGCGAAAAAAGCAGAGTGATACCGAGTCGCGTTCAAACACCAGAAAACCGCCCGCGCTAGAAGAAAATACCTGTCACTTGGCGGCGTACATCACGCTGACTAGCTTGGGTATCACCATGCTCACAGCTTCATCTGCGGCGGCTTCAAATTTCAGGGGGTCGGCAATACGCAGGTGAAAAACTGTAGCCGATCATTACGACTCGCTATCCCTCAAATTTGGTGGAGCGGGACATTGCAAGATGGTCCGTCTCATTTCAATCCCTCGGCTACCAGCAGATCCGACACCAGGATGCGAGTGTAGGTGTAGCCCACGGTCTGGCCGTCGCCACTCACCCGCACGTTGTACAAGCGGGTGACGTTGGCGGGATCGGGCGGGACCAGGCGTTGCCAAAAGGTCCGTTTTCCCGAATCAATCTCCACTCGCTCCAACCGCAGGTGCAAGACATCTTCAGGATGGGTCAACAGCACTTCATTGGGAGCTATCCAGTCCACGATGGCTTCACCGGGTTCCAAAGTCCACGACAGGGCCCTGGGTGTTTCTCCCTCATCTGAGGTGATGCTCGGTTGGCCTTTCGCATCAATGCACAGCAGGTGTTTCCCGTCGGGTGAATAGGCTTTGATGTTCTGGATGGATGCTGGAAGCAGTGTGCCGCGACTGCCATCCACGGGCAATTTAAGGATCCGAATGGGACCCGTACCTTGCCGCGCGGCCGCGTACACATGGGTGCCGGTCTTGGAAAAGCGCCCGATGGCCGCGTCCCATCCTTCCAAACCCAAATCACGGGCCACGCCCAAGCCCGTAGGCACCATTTGTAGCTTCGGAGGGTCTCCGGGGATGGACACCAGGGCGAAGCTGCCATCGGGGCTCAAATCCTGAGGGATGCCGGGGGCCAGGATTTTGGGCGGGGAATG
>JAYVXV010000187.1:0-5545 GCA_043784905.1 Holophagaceae bacterium
AAGCCCTATCGCCCTGGACGGCTTCTTGCTCCTGTAGGCGCGCCACACGACCACGTTCCAACAGGTTTCGCAGCACACTCTTCTGCGCATTCAATAACCGCGTAGAGCCACTATTGGGCTCAATGCGGCTTAGGATTTCCGGTTTCAATAACCATTCGGGGGTCTGAAAAATTGCACCATTGAGGTACTTCACGGCCTGTTGCTGGCGAGCTTTAGAAACAGGCGTGAAGACTGCACCGGATTGGCCGCCGTGCTTGGTTTGCGCGTCATAGCCGCCGACGATGACAGCCACGTGATTCAGCTCGCGGGTCCACTGGCCCCAGGTCGCACTGTAAAGGTGGCCAAGGGTTTCTTCGTCCTCGCCAGGCTTTTCAGAGACCTTTACCAACATGTCGGCTACGCGCTGAATGTTTTTAGTGCCAAGGGTGGTCGCCGCAACAGCGTCCGCATCGCCCACGGCCTCGGTGTTCTCGCCGGGATCGGAGCCAAAGGCGCCGGGCGTCGAAAATCGTAACCAGGGGGAATCGTCCTGCTTGCGCGACCAGGTATCCAGCGTGGCTTTTTCATCGTCGGGCGTCTTGGCGCCAGGGATGGGCGTGTAGCCCCACTGCACCGCGTAAATGTCGTAGGGCCCAACCTTCGGGATCAGCAATTTCGGATCAATGTGATCCTCGGGCTGCACCACATAGTTGAAGCGGCTGTAGTCCATCAAGGTCGCCACATGGCCCATCCGGGCGAGCCATTCCTTGTCGCGAATTTTCTCGAAGGGATATTCGGAACTGGACTTCATGTTGTGCGGGAAACCCAGGCTGTGGCCGCATTCATGGGTGACCACGTAGGCGATGAGATCGCCCATAAGATCGTCCGGCAGCGGCAGGGTTTGGGCCCGCGGATCCAGTGGCCCCACTTGCGTGAAGTACCAGTCCCGCTGAAGCTGCAGGATGTTGTGGTACATCACGATGTCGGCGTTCAGGATCTCGCCGCTGCGGGGGTCGCTGATATGGGGGCCATAGGCGTTGGCGATGGGCGAGGGCACCCAGCGGATGATGGAATAGCGCACGTCAGCAGGATCAAATTGGGGATCTTCTTCCTTGGTGGGAAAGTAGCGCGCTTGCACCGCGTTCTTGAAGCCCGCAGCCTCGAAGGCCACGTTCCAGGCCTCCACGCCCTTCTTGATGTAGGGCGCCCATTTCGCGGGCGTCGCCGCATCTATGTACCAGACGATGGGCTTCACGGGCTCGCTGATCGCTGCGCTTGGATCTTTCTTTTCGAGCTTCCAGCGGGTGATGTAGGTGCGGTGATTGGCTTCGTGCTCGTCGCGGCCGTAGTCCACGTTGCGAACGGAGAAGTAACCCACGCGGTCATCCATGAGGCGCGGCATCATGGGCTTGTCCGGCAGCGCCACAAAGGAATACGCCAACTCCACCGAGGCATTCCGGGGCGGCAGGCTGGGCATACCGGGGATGGGTGGCATGCCTGGCGGCAGGGCGCTGATGGTGTAGGTGTGGATAGCGTCCACCCGCAGGCTGGCGGGGAAGGCCCGGACCTGATCCACGTAGCTGCGTCCGGCATCCATGGTCATGGCGTTGAGCATGGTGCGTGCCGTGAAATCACCCACTTCGCTGGTGAAGAGTTTGGAAACTTCGATGACCGGCGAGCCGTCCTTGGCGAAGGCCTCCACCGGGAAACTCATGAGGATCGCGTCCTCATTGGAATTGGCGACCGCCTGAGCCACGGGTTTGCTGGGGTCGGAGACGATGGCATGGGAGACCTGGGACAAGTAGACCTTGTTCTCATTTAGGGTCCAGCGCACCACGTCATCATTGATTTCCTTGCCCGCGTGATCCACGCCGGCGGGCGTTTTCGTCGCGGTGGCCACCAACAGCAATTCTTTGCCGAGGTCCGCCTTGGGCAGCTCGAAGTAGATTTTGCCTTTGTGTTGATGGACTTTGAATAGGCCCGATTGCGTTTTAAATTCCGAGGTGATGACCTTGTCGTAGGGCTTGGGGTCGGTGTCTACGGGGGCGCCGGGTTTCGGCATTCCGGCCATGCCCGCGGGGGCCGTCGGGGTTTGCGGTGTGGGCGCGGGAGTTGGCGCTTGCGCGAACATGGAAAGTCCCACCAGCATCAAAGCGGTGTGGCGAAGCAGGGGAGAAGACATGGAGGCTCCTTCAGGCAGAATCCATCCAAGCTACCAGGAAGCCTCGTTAAGCGAGGGTAAAAAATTGGGAGGCCTGGATGGGTTTCCAACCCTTGCATGGATTTGCATAGGCCTGCATGGACTTGCATACCGAGGCTTCCAATCAGCGTAGGACAAGATGCCAGATAACATCGGGGTCATCCCGTCCTTTTGGAGTCTTTGTGGGTCTGAATTGTTGTAACGCTTTGGCGACGCTTGCGCTCTCGGCCTTACCTTTGCTGGGGCAAGAGTTGGCGCCGCCACAACCCAAGACAGAAGCCATCGCCAAACCATTGGAAACTCCATCAGGAACGATTAGCGCGGTGCCAAAAATACTGTTGGACGACACCCTGTTTGTGTTCAACCCGGATTTTGCAGTTGTCATTGTTCCAGGCCGCTTCAGGCCTCGGACATCAGGCCTCGTTGTCGTGGGTCGCTATCGCATGTATGTGTGCAAGATGGCCCATCCAAAATCAACAACGAAGCCTGAAGCCAGAGGCCTGATGCCTTCTGACCATCAGCACAAACGCAAAATCCGGGTTCAAGGCGCCTTCCCGTTGGGAGAGCAAAGCGTGGCTCCAGGCGGGCGGCGCCTTGACCGCCGTAGTTGGCACGGCCTTGCTGCTGGACACTCATGTGCGCGACGAGGCCCAGCGCCACCGCAGCCCGGGAACCGACAAGGTGGCCCAGAAGGTGCAGCTTTTCGGAGCCGGATACGCCTTCGGAGTCATCGGTGGATTTTGGGCCTATGGCAAACTCGCAGGCGATTCAGAAGCCTTGCAGACGGGCCTGGACGGCGCCGAAGCCAGCTTGATCGCCGGTGGCATCCTCGGGCCTCTCCTAAAGTCGGCGGTGGGGCGTAGCCGCCCATCCGCTCAGGAAGGCGCTTTCCACTTCAAGCCTTTCGGCGGCGGCGTGTCCTTTCCTTCAGGCCATACGACGGAGGCGTTCACCGCGGCCACGGTCATCGCGGAGCACTATCCGCAGTTTTGGGTGCGCTGCCTTTGCTACGGAACTGCGGCGCTGGTGGGGGTTTCTCGCATTCAACAAAACGCGCACTTCACGTCAGATGTCCTAGGTGGAGCCCTGCTCGGAACCCTGGTGGGCCGCACGGTGGTACTCCGTAATGGAGAAAGGCGCGGAGGCCCGAGCAAGCTGAAAGTCTCCCTGGCTTCGAGCTTCGGCCCCGGTTATCAGGGAGCGGCGCTGTCCGTGCGGTTCTGATACGAAGTCGAGCCCAGAGGAAAAAATAAACCGCAGATTTCGCAGATTAACGACCGCATTCAATCTAAGCACCACCCATTGTGCCGATGGGAATTTTGACCAAAATCATGTCTTTTAAAATCTGCGTCATCTGCGTCATCTGCGGTTCCAGATTCTTTTTAGCTTTGAAACAACGGCTTGTAGCTTTCGCGGTGGTAGTAGGCCACGAAGCTGTAGGCCAGCACCAGGAAGGCCGCGACGGGCAAGCCTGTGGGGTCCAGGAAGGCATGGACCAGCACGATGTTTACGATGATGGGCGCGATGAGGATGGTGGCCAGGGGCACGAATTTTCCGGACACGAAAGCCAAGCCGCAGATCAATTCAATGACCTTCACGGTGGGCATCAGGTACCTCGAAGCGTTCAGCCCATCGTTGAACACCTTCATGGCGCCGGTCAGCGGTGGCGGCGTGATGAGTTTGAAGAGGAAGGTGATGGAGGCGAAGAGGAACAAAAGTCCCATCAGGGTGCGGACGATGATGACGGCGATTTTCATGGGTTATCTCCTTAGTTGTCGAGAGAATTCACCAGTGGGGTAGCGCGGACCCTTACCGCACTGCTGCAAGCGGGTCGATCCCAACCACGAGTTCGAGGTTGGACGCAAGGCTAGTGAGAAGAGCCTATTCGGCGGTGGTGGGTTCAATCATCTGACGAACGGCAGCAACCGAATCTGCGGGGAAGCCTCCCTGCTTGGCATGCTCCCGAACCATGGCCTCGTTTGGGGCTATGTAGACGCAGTAGATTTTGTCGTCTGTCACATAACTGTGGACCCACTGAATCTCTGAGCCCATGGAGCGGAGGACTCCGCATGATTTTTGAGAAATGGCCTTGAGTGTCTCGGTGTCAAAGCTACCTGCGCCTGGGATATTTCGCTCGATCACATATTTCGGCACATGAACCTCCCAGATGAATTGAGATGACTGGGACCAGAGAATACGCTTGAAAAACATGAAGTCAAGAATGATGGCTTGACATCAATTAGAGCGCTAACGAAAGAAGCTAAGCGGACCGGACCGCCACAGTCGGGTCCGCTTGAACGAGGGGTTAGAGGGCTAGCCGTTACGTCGGGCATTCCATGACTCCGAGAACACATGATTGATTTGCCCGCCTGCGGCGCTACCCCCAAAGTTAAGGCTTCGGAGGTGTATTGGTTGGGTTCCAAAATCAAAGGATTCGACAATCACAGTCTCCCATTTGGTTCTGCCGCTGAGCAAAATTTGGATCTCGGCATGAACCTTACCCTTTAAGGACTCGTAATTTTGAGGTGTGGTCGAAAAGGCATAGCAACACTTCCATACCTCAGATGATTGCAAACAAAAGCCTGTGAAAGGCCCGCCCAAGTTTAACTTCTGTAGATCGTGAAAAAGGGAAGGTGATTCGATTGCCTCGATTGGGATAATGTTTACCGGGAAGGCATGAAAGCAATTCCCACTTTCATCCTTGAAATGGATTCGCAAATCAACAACGAGGGCTTTCCTTGCCCCCACATTGGATAACCAAAAAGCAGGCGTAATGTGTCGTGATGCTACCTCTCCCGTTGGACGATCTCCTTTCCACGAGCTCTGAATCCAAATCACCAGATGATGGCAAACACCTACAACTTAGGCTGGTCGGAATGTGTTGTCCCAAGCATTTCTAGTGGACACATAAAGGGAAAGTACTGAAAGGGAGATCGCAATCACGGGAAGAATGATTTCGATCTGCATGTGTAGCCCTCTAACTCAGGTTTAGACGGACTCCGAAATCCCCATATTAGGCAGCCTCGCATCCCCGTGAAAGGCCCGCGCCCAATCCTTGGGTAGGAAAAACACCTGGGCCTTGCCATCCCGCAGGAAGACCAGGGAATCCCAGATGAGGCCCTTGTCCACGCGCAGGGGGTCCAGGTTGCCTTCGTCCAGGGCGATGGATTTCACTTTGAGTAGGCCTTGGTGGAGGAAGTGCCAGCGATTGCCCAGATAGACGAGATAGCCGTCCTTCAGGCGCGGGGCGCCTTTCACCTTGCGGGCGAAGGCGCGGACCACGTTGTCGCTGCCTTTGGCGTCCAGCTCGAGAATGGTCAGCTCCGCCCACTGAGGCACTTCATGGCGTCCGGCTTTCTTGACCCA
>JAYVXV010000188.1:0-16853 GCA_043784905.1 Holophagaceae bacterium
AGCTATCCAGCCCAAGGTCGAAGACTCGCGCCTGGAGGTATTGGCGGGCATGACCGCCCAAGGGATCAGCATCCACTTGCCGCAGTGATTCCTGGGCCGAGAGCATGGAGAAGGCCGAGGCGATGCCGGCGGAGGCGATAAGACGGAGCGCGAGGGAGGATCGCATGGACACCTCAAAGTGGGGGCATTCGCCCCGGATGAAAAAAACCCAAAGAAGACAGTGCTTCCTCGGGCAGGTTCAAAAGCTACAGAAAGAACGGGGGATTGAGAGAGAGGCTAGACCTTCTCCGTGTTAAAAAATGTTAAATCGTATGAATTTTATTGAAATTCAATTGCTATGAGAACTCCCTCTCATAACGAATCCTGTTCAATAAAGATAAAAATTAACCACCTCGTTTCCCTTTGCCTCGCGTATCGGTTTTCCAATACCAAGAAACTTCATCGCTCATGATTCCGGCTCAAAATTACTTCATCATTGCTTCGCGAGCCCTGGTTATTCAGCCGCATGCGGGCCGAAGACCTGAAATCCAGACGGCCCATCACACGACGGGTCTATTCGCGCCCTTTTTCGCGTCATTCGCGGTATCGAATCGTTTCGATAACACTTGACCCCAAATTTATCCGTCTTCGCTTTTGAAGAGTTTGAACGCCGCGAAGCCGAGGATCAGTACCACGAGGCCCACCACCCAAGGTAGCCACGGGCGCGTCTGATCGCCTTGGTCCAGTAGGACGCCCAACCCTTGAGTATCACCTTCGGCAGCCCCGAGTTTCAGCGGGTTCCGACCATAAATCATCCGGCTCGGTGGTAGCGCTTCCAGACTGCCAGGGGCTTGTTTAGCCCGGCCTCCAAGGTGCAGAAAATAGGGCTTCCCCAGCTCGGCCGGAAAGAGCAACGCCTCACGGCGAATGAGCAACTTCACGGACTCAAGCGCTGTGTTTGCGGGCAATCGAAGGCGCAACCGATCCGTGATGTCTGGGGTCAGGGCTATCCGCGTGGCGCGAGTCTGCAGAGCCGGGAGATTCCAAACGGTGCCTCCGCCCAGTTGCCTGAATAGGTCATGTTTCGGATCGTCACTATTTTTTTCCTGGGCGTCCAATGTCACGTAAACCGGCGCCACAGGCGCTTTCAGCAATACGTCCGCTGCGATCACACGCTCAGCGCTGGGGAGGTTCAAAGTCCAGATTTCACTTTCATTTTTTGCAGGCCCCCGAATCATTTGAGGCGTGATGGATTCGTCCGCCTCTAGCTGCTCTGGCCAGGTGCTCGCCGTCACATTGAGGCCTCGCAATTTCGGCGTTTTCCCTTGAGTCGGAACTAACGTAACGCGGTAGCGTTCTGCGTCCCAAGGCAGGGTAATCTGCGCGGTGTGACGGGCGTTGCCCAAGTCATAGACGAAGAAGGGCGAATCAGGCTCCAACGTCACAAAACCGCCGTTTTCCATCCGTCTCGAAATGTCCACGCGGGCCACCCAAGGCGGCTCGCCTACGAGGTCCAGATCCAGACGCAATTGTTCGCGCTCGCGCACCTGCCACCCATTGGGAAACTTCAGCGCGAATTCTGCGGTGGGATTGCCTTTCGCGTCCTTGCCCGCGAGGTAGTTCGTGGTCTCCAGAATCTGCGGGGCCCATAATCCCTCGCGCTCGAACATGAAGGGGATGGAAGTCCCCTCTACATCGCCAATCCACAACCCACCCATGTTCCGTTGCGCATCACCGTCCAGGCGCACACGCGCCCAGCCGCTTTGAGCGACCCTTTCGATGGGGCGGCGTTGAACATGGGAGCGGTCTTCATTCGCGCATCCGCAGAGTAAAAAGCTCAACAGCAACGAAGGAATGAGCGGCTTCATATGTCCTCCCCAGTGGAACGCTTCATCCAATTCGCCAGCAGCGCTACGCCGAGGAATATGCCACCCACCGCAAGAAAAGCCAAAGCTCGGATGCCCGTGTTGGCGTGGGCCATGTCGGTAATGAGCAGCTTGAGACTGGCGACTGCCAGCCACACGTAACCGGCTCCGGCCAGGGCTTTACGAAGGCGTGGGTTTTCGCCTGAAAAACTCCGCAGCCATTGCAGCGCGCCGCTGAGGGCAAAAACCAGCGTCACGGCAATGGAGGGTCCACGGTTTTCGATGTAGCTCACCGGGTAATCCAAATTCGTCGAAAGGCCGCTGGCCTGTATGGCGCGTACGATGCGAGCGGCCTCGAGTGCGAGCGTAAGATTCGCCGTAATTTCCAGTGCGAGAAATGCCAGCACGCCCAGTGCGCCTTTGCGTCGTGCCATCAAGAGCCAGGCCGCCGAAACAAGCATGCCTTCGGCAAAGATGACATTCAGAATGGGTTTGGGTTCACCCAGATAGTGGCTGTAGAAAAAGACGTGACCCCAAACATCCACGGTGCCAATGAACCAGCGGATGGATGCAAGCATTGCCATGCCGAAAGCAAGTCGGCGTAGCGAGGCGATTTCTTTTTCATCCCAATCCACGAGCCCTTCGGCGCGACCGGCGGCCCAGGCCAGACCCAGCGCAAAGGCGCCCCACATGGGACCCACCCAGCGCCATTGCATCGCCACAGGCACCGCCAACGCGAGATGACCGGCCGCCAACACCAGCAAGCCCAGGTCCGCTTGTTTTGATTCCAGTCGGGCTCGCAGAGGCTTGACCATGCCAAGATTCACGGCCGCGAAAAGGAGCGCGGGACCGGCGAACCACTCCGGCGTCCATGCAAGTTTTTTCCAGAGCGCCCAGGCCAAGCTCGTCAGGGTAAGCGACACCAAAAACCAGAGGATCGTGGGGGTCCGTGGCTTGGGTTCGGCCTGAGCGGGTAACCAAATCCAAAGGCCCGCCAACAGCGCGTGCAGAACCAGCAGCAGCAATAGCGTGGAGGCATCCGCGGCCTCGGCGTTGAGACAGGCCACCGCCAGCATGGACCAGACTCCCGCCACTGCGATCCACCGCGTGACGCCCCACTGCGCGCCCACTTTGGCGAGATAAGGCACCGCTAGCGCCGCTGCGAAAAGCACCGCGAGATAAATCGTGAGCGCGACTTCGTGATGACCACCCTGACTGAAAGCGATGGGCGCCAAGAATCCTGTCAACAGCGTCACCGATAGGGCGCCGCCTGATTTGGCCCGGGCCGCGAGGCCGCCGCCGAAAATGATCGCGAGTCCAATTCCCGCAAATCCGAGGGTGGGTGTCAGCAACGGCGGATGCGCGCTGGTGCCGTAATAGAGCGAAAGTAGCAGGGTTCCAAGACCTGCTGCCAACAGGCAAACGCCGAGCTTACGCGTACCCCGCAAAATCAATTTCGCCGCAGCGAACGCCATACCACCGCCCACCACCAGACCCAGTAGCAGCCGAGGCCCCGGCCCTAACAACCCCACTTGAATGGACCAGCCTAAAAAGAAAATCGCGCCTAGCAAAAAAATGCCCGCGCCAATGCCCGCGATCCAAAGCGTCGGATTACTTTCCTTGACGGGTTTCGGCGGCCTGGGGGGACTGGGCGGCGGCATGGGACGTGCCTGCGAACCCGGAGCGCGCAGAGCCCCTTCGACCGGAGCAGGGGCCCGGGCTGGGCTCTCCGCCGCGTTCGCCAGCAGCCACGTCACTTGGTCTTCGAGCTTCTTCACGCGATCGGAAAGCTCCGAGTCGCCGGGCCGTTCATCCATGGGGTGCTCCGGGGTGGTGAAAACATCATCCCAGGAAATCCCTGACTGAAACTTTCAGCTTGTTTTTCTGCCCCCCCCCTAAGTGGTATTGTCGGTTTCTCAACCCACTTCTATTCGGAGAAATCATGTCCTCAAAGCGGATTTTATCCCGCCTAGCCATGACGGCCTTTGCCGTAGCATCGCTGACTGTGCCACTCGGGGCACGACCCTCGGGGTGCGCGATCATCACCCCGGACAGCAACTGGATCATTCAGTGCCCTTGTGGGAAGCCCTGCGTGGCCACCTCAGGGGATTACTCGGAGGCGATAAGTGATGCAGATGCCCGGATGCTATGCGGAAGCTGACTCATCTAATCCTATTCGCGGGTTTTCTGGCCTCCTCCCCGTACTTCCTTTCAAGCCATATACCCTTCGGGTACCTCCGCTCGGGTATCCATGGCCGCCAGTGGTGGGATGGGAACCGTCTCTTTGCGTCAGACTCCCCTTTTTCCTTCACGGAGGAATCGGCCAAGCATAAAACCAAACTCCATAAGACCCCCACGGGTCTGCGAATGCTTCAGGTCGTAAGCGGTGTAGCCTATGGCTTCCGCATCTCCAACACCGACTCCAGCAAGATGTGGATCTGCCGTTCGATGGATTTAGACCATTGGAACGACGAAGGCTATTTTGATGCTCCAGGCTTCCGAATCCTTGATGTCTATCCGCTTGAAAACTCACGCTACCTGGTGCTTAAGGCCTTCGATCCCTGGATCAAGGATGGAAAGGCGTCCCCTTGGGCAATCTGGCGGGCTAACGATCAGGGGAAACTGGAACTCGATTCCATCGTAGACGCGGGCCTGGACATCTTTGATGTCCGCAGCGTGGCCAACCCAGAACCAGGAAAGCCCGCCAGGCTAAAGGCGTTTCCAAAGCCAGGCAAAGAATTCCTTCCCTTTGAGTTGGCCTTCACCCACTTCACGCCCGTCAGCGAAGGCATTGCGGTGGTGTGGGCCAGCCAGGGCAAGATCCTCATCTTTAATGACAAAAATGGAAGCTTTCGCCGCTCGGGCACGCTGTTCTCTAGCCTGGAGGCCCCGGAGAATGCGAAGAAGCCCAAGGACATTGTTTTCCTTGGCGCGCGGCCTACGCAGGAGGGGCACCTGCTCGTGGTCAGTCGCACCGAGGACGCGGTGCTGCATTCCCGCAGCATTTTCCCCTCGACGGCTCCCCTCGGAAAAGAACCGGAAGACCCCAAGGCCGAAGAGGCCGCCCACGACCGCGCCTTGGAAGCCTTTCCGGACATCCTGTGGTGGGACTTCGATCCCATCACCGCGCAATTTGTGAAGCTGACTCCGCCCCAGGGGATGCCCGACAAACTGCTGAAGACTTCAACTTTCGAGGCCTTCAATTTCTGGATGGACCTCAAAAACCAACCCGTGTTGGGACGATGAATTTTGAACGACGCCTGACATCCGGCATCACAGATTTCTTGTTTTTTAATCTGCGTTCATCTGCGGTTTCTTTTTTCAAGTAGCGACTTGGAATAGCCCCGCCTCACCCCAAGACCTTCGCCAGCCAATCGGAATGGAGTGTCCAACCGAGGAAGCCCGCGAGGCCGAGGATCGTTCCACAGACGCTGAATCCAAACGCCACGCCGACGAGCCATTTCTTTTTGGTAAGGGCGCTGATGCCGTAGAGCGCAAGGGCCACTGAGAGCAGTGCCTCGGCGGCGTCGAACTGGTCATCGTGAACGTTGAGATCGGTGTATTGTTTTTCAAAAGCGTGGGCCTGTTTCTCGGCTTCAGTCTTATCTTTCTCGTACTTGCTGACCTTGCCTTGGTACTCCTTAATTTTGGCGTCGAGCTTGGCGAGCTTCGGCGCGTCGAGGCCGATTCCGAGATCTCGCTGAAGGCTCAAATTGTCCACCATGCTTTCGGCGAGATGCTGCTTGGTGCTCTTGCTTTGGTACATGGACCACGTGTCCACGGCGTTGGCCTGCGCCTGCATCATGCCTTGCACGATGTTGCCGTCTTTCACATTGCAGAGCGCCATGAAAGTCGCGGAAAGCGCCACCAGTACAGCGATAATATTATTGAATCCGCCGCCACTTTCACCGGCCTGTTCCACGGCTTCTTGGGCCTTGTCCGTGACTTCGCTCATGGGTTCTCCCTCTACAACGTCATGACATTACGGGTGACTAATACCGCCCGCACGGGCGAGGCATCGGCACCTTCAAGTTTCAGCGGCAGCGCTAGAAGCGTGTAGATTCCGGGTTCAACGTGATCCAGCACCAAGCCTTCGAGATTTCTCATTCCTGTGCGCGCCAAGGCCTGATGGCTCTCCAATATTTTAGAGTCAAAGGGATCCACGCTCGGCGTGTCCAGGCCCACCAGCACGACGTTTAGAGCGTGCAGGTGCTCGATGAGTTCGGGGGAAAGGCTGTTGAAGTCCTGGTTGAAAAGGTCCGGATTTGGATAGGAACCCGTTCGGAAAAGGACGCGGGGTGCGGTAATTTCGTCCTTCAGGTGACGTGGGAAAATACGCTCGCCGCGCGGCAGCGAAACGTGCACCACTTGGCAAAGTCCGACATACGGGTGCAGGGCCACGTCCGCCATGCCACGCCCCCCTGAAAGATAATGGGATGGGGCATCTGCGTGGGCGCCAAGGTGCAGGGTCGTCGTGATGGAGCTGAGGTCAATGTTCGCGCCTTCGGAAATCTCAAGGCCCGGGGTGCGCGAGAAAGGAACATCGCCAGGCCAGACGGCGATGCGAGATGAAAGGAGTGGGGTGATGTCGAGAATCACGATTCATCTCCATGCAAATCGTCTTGAGGCAAGGCTCGTTTCTCCACCTGCTGCGTCTTCTCACCTTCATCGCCACCTTCAAAACCAGGGATTCGCGTCATAGCTTCATGGGACGCAGGGGTAGCGCTGGGGTGCGAAGACGACAGACCCGAGGCCGGAATATCTTGCAGATCTTCGGGCCATCCTCGGCGATCCAGGCGCAACATCAGAAGCCTCGGTGCCAGGGCCAGCGCCCAATCCAGAATCTTGCCGGGACGTTGCCAGGGTTCCTTGGCCAAGGCCTGATCGAAGGCGATGCCCACTTTGGGAGGCAAGCCTGGAACGAGATCCCGCAACGGTGTGGGAGTGCCTTGGGCCACTTCCATGAGAATGTCTGGCAGAGATTGGGACTGCACCAAACGGCGCCCTGAGAGGGCTTCAAAACCCACCACCGCTAGGGCGTAAAAATCACTTCGCGCATCCAGAATTTCGCCGCGAATTTGTTCGGGCGACATATAGAGTGGCGTACCGATCACCACCCCTGTCTGGGTCAAGGTGCTATCCACGGCCATCTCTTTGGCCAATCCGAAATCCAGCAGCTTAAAGCGAAGGCCATCGGGTGAAGCCATCGCGAAAATATTGTCAGGCTTGATGTCCCGATGGACAAGGCCCACCGCATGGGCCGCGTCCAGAGCCTCGGCGCATTGCAGTAACAGGCTCGCCACCTGGGCGGGTGTGCCGGGTCCGGAAATATCCAGGAGCGTGCGCAAGGTCGCGCCGACAAGCCTTTCGGTGACGAGATAGATGGTGCCGTCCTCCAACTCACCACTATCGAAAATGGCGATGACACCGGGGTGTTGCACCTGCGCCAAGGCACGGGCCTCCTGTTCAAAACGAAGGCGTTTGTCCTGGCTGTGAAAGTGTTCAGGTTTGATGGCTTTCAGCGCTACGGTGCGCCGCAATCGCTCGTCATGGGCCTCGAACACCAAGCCCATGGCGCCTTCGCCGAGGAACCGCGTGAGCCTGTAGCGGCCTGCGATGTGGTAGGGAAAGATGCGCCGAGATTCAAGCAAGGCGGAGTCCACCGAGCATTGGAGTGGAACGTGGTCATAGCAGCGATGGCAGCTTGGGCAGATCTGCAAAAGACCCGCGCTACTTTCCATGAGCGCCTGCCGCGTGGCGGCCCGACGCAAGGTGGCGGCCTCGACTTCCGCCCGCATTCTCGACAGATCCAAGGCCCCGGCAAGCTGGCTGACGAAGGTGGCCAATAGGCGCTTTTCCGATTCACTCCAGGCGCCGCGCTTGCCCTTGACCACCACCGCCGCGCGCAGTTCGCCGCTCATGCCGGTTACCGGCAACAGCACGTCGTCACCCGTTGCGAAAACCGATGGCTCTCGCATCAGCGTTTCCAAACGTGGAACGCTCGGAGGTTCGCCGGATTTCAAGGTGAGTCGCGCAAAGGCACCATCCTGCATCCGCCAGACTTCCACCGAGTTTGCATCCAGCGCCGAGCACAGTTCGTTGGCCATGAGCTCGGACCAGGCACCTGGATCTCGCAAGGCCTGCTGGGAACTCACCGTCAGCCGATGAACTCGCGCTTGGGCATCCTCCAACTCTGCGGTGCGTTCTGTCACCCGTTGTTCAAGGGTGCGATTTAAGGCTTCGGTCTCCGCGTGAGCGCGGCCGTAGCGATCGGATACGGAAATAGCCATGCAGACTAAGAATGCGGCGAATCCCATGCTCAACGTTCCGGGAAAGGGCCACCACCCCATCCAATAGCCCAGCTCATAGAGCGCGCCCAAAATCATTAACAGCATCCCCAGCAGAATCGTCTTGGCTTCTGCACTGCCCCGCCAGGCCTCCATGCCCACCACCCATGGGCCTAAAAACATGATGGGCAGGCCCCACCAAGGTCCGATGGCGCGCGTGATGGGCGCCGCCGTGGCCAGGGGCAGGAACAGGATCAGCGAAGGGATGAGGTAGGAAAGCTGGTAGACCCGCAGCCAGCGCGGGATGGCGCGTCCCAAAAAGGGCCACAAGAATTCGATGAAGGGCGGCGCGGAAGCGAAAAGAAAAATCCACGAAGCCCAATTGGCGAATTCTGGATGGCCGAGAGGTCCGTTGGCCCAGCCGGTCATAGCGGCTTCGCGCAGGCCCATGGAGACCGCCACCAGCCCGAACCAGAGGTAGTAGCGCGCGGTGCGTCGCCGAGAGAAAAGTTGGAGATGAAAAACCCCCACGATCAGAAAGGTCAGCGTCAAGGCCCAATGCGTTTGATCACCCCGCAGGCGCTCCGCTTCTGCGGAGGCATTCACCGCGGAGACATAGGTCTGGAGCAGGGGCGCGGGTCCCACCCAGACTTCGCGGCCCAGCGCGGTACCCTCCTGTCGGCTCAGCAATGCAGCATTGATCGGGAGATTGGCACGGATAGCCAGCTGGATTGAACCTTCGGTTCCGGGTCCAGGCGCGGGCAGCGCGTAGGTCGCCATCAAGGATTCCGTCGGGCCTTCGGTCATACCTTCGGGTGAGGCGCCCAAGCTGCCGCTACGGCCCACCAACTGGCCATCGGCATAGATCTCGAAGGCCGCGCCTGAGCGGCCCAAAGCCAGGGCAAGATCTTTGTTCCCGGTGCCAGGAACAACCTTCAGCGTCCGTCGAAACCAGAGCGCGCCCGTGGGCCCAGATCCCCGCACTTTTCTGAGGCTCGGAAGGACCGCCCATCCCCCCCCTGGCAATTCTGGCTTCGCCCAAGCCCCATCATCGCCAATGCGATAGACCCATCCAGAATCCAGTGATTGCAGGCCTGCGGGGATGGGTACTTGAGCGCGAAGCATCCAAGCAAAAAGGAGGAGAAATCCTATCCTCCAACCTTTTGCTAGGGGTGATGGCGCCATGGATCATCCGAAAAATTGACTCATTCTCTCACTCTCAGGCTTTGGCGATGACTTTCATCTCCACCGCGATGGGCGTGGGCAAGGCCCGCACCTCCACGGTGGTACGCGTAGCCTGGATCTCCGTAAAGTAACGCGCATAAACGTCATTGAAGGCCTTGAAATCCCGGGCCATGTTGATGAGGAAGCACTGGCAGTCCACGATCTTGTCCAGGCCCGAGCCTGCGGCTTCGAGAATGATTTTGATATTTTCGATGACAGCCTTGGTTTGGGCGGCAACGTCGTAATCCTGCGGGACTCCCTCTGAATCATGAATGGCCCCACCGGGAATCACGTCGGTCCCCGCCTGCCTGGGTCCGATCCCGCTCAAGAAGATCAGATCTCCCTCCCGACGTGCGTGGGGGTAAGCCCCCACAGGCTTGGGGGCGAATTCGGTCCGCACGAGGTTTGAAGCGTGAGGCTGCGGGGTTGAAAAGAATTCGTCGGCACTTGGCGCTAGGTCTGATTTTGGATTGGGCTCTGAAGCCGCGCCGCCCAGCACGCCGCGATCCCCCCCGAAAACCTCCACGTCTTCTTCGTCGAATTCACGCTGAAGGTCTGACTTGGAAGATGGGGTAAGCCCCACCACCGCCGCGCCACTGCCCCAGATGGGACCATAAGCGTGGACCTTTCCTTCGTAGCGATTGTGCTGGCCCATGACCGCCGCCAACCACCACAGGGCCTTCATGCGCTGATCGCCGTTGGCCTGAAGACTGAATTCCCGCGCCAGTTGGCTCACGTCTTCGAGCCGTCCCTCGCCTAAGAATTCCAGAATCTTTCGATTCCATTCGTCGTCCTTGGGCGCATAGATATGGTCATCTTTCGGATCAATCTCGCGGGTGAACACGCGATTGCTGAAGGCCGTGACTGCAACAGCAATGACCTTCTTTCCTTCGGCCGCCGCTGCGTCCGCCGCGGCCTTGCCCAACACCACCGTTTCGGCACGATCCGCGTACATATTGCAGCTCACCACGCAGGCGGGAATCGCATTGTCGGGATTCAGGAGTTTCAAGGCCACCACGGTGCCCGTATCAATGGGGAATCCCTTGTATGCCACGGTGCGCGCATGAAGTCCGCGTTTTTTCGCGGCGCTTTCATAGGCCTTTGCGTAGTCGGCATCCATGCGGAACTTGTAGGGGATGGAGCCCAACTCGTGCCATTCCTGATCCACATGAACCCACGTCGGTTCAGGGTCCGCCTGAATCTGGTGACCGATAACGCTGATCCATTGCGTCGAATAAATCAGTAGTAAGTCCGCGCCGCTGGCCTTGATCTCGTCGCGGGCCGTGTCGAAGCCACGGCGGATATCAGCCCATGACGGGGATTGCTCAGGCGCCAGGAGCGGGTGGGGACGGCCCGGGACGATGTAACCGCGAAGGATCATGCAATCACCACGAAGACCACAAAGACCACGAAGGGAAACAAGGATCGAAAAGCAAGGATCATGGGCTCACCACAAGGACCACGAAGGGAAACCATGTCATTAGAGTGCCATCCGTTTGATGCCCTCTTTGAGAGGGGCGCTGTTGAAGTTGATGAGAAACCCGAGACGGATATTGGCGAGTTTGAGATAGGTCAAGAGTTGGGCCTCGTGGATCTTCATCAGTCGCTCTACGGATTTGAGTTCGACGATGATGGCTCCGCCCAGAATGAGGTCAGCCCGGTATCCCACTTCCAGCTTCAGCCCTTCAAAGGTGACGGGGATTGGGACCTGGGTCTGAACCTGCATCTTCCGCTGATGCAGCTCGTGAACCAGACATGCTTCGTAGGCGCTTTCCAATAGACCAGGACCAAGAATCCGATGCACTTTGATGGAAGCATCCACGAGCTCCCGGGCCATCGCCTCCACACGATCATCAAACACAAAACCTCCTTTCTTTGTGGTCTTAGTGGTCTTCGTGGTGAGCTTCGTTCATGGATGCCACCCCACCACGGCATTGCCGGTGCCGATGACGCTGCCGTAGGCGTAGATTTCTGCGGCGTAGTCGGGATAGCCGAGGGCCGCGAGCATCCAACTCAGACAGCCATCCTTGCACTCGCTGTTGGCCTGCTCGATGAAATCGGGCATCACGTCCATCAATTCGCGGGTGCGGCCTTGGCGCATCATTTCCACAACTTTCATGTCCCAAAGGTATTGGCCGTGGTGGTAGATATGCTCCTGGCTCATGTCCTCGGGCACTTCCGGTTCTGCGGTAAAGTGACGGTGGCTGAGGCTATTGGAAGCCAGCAGCAGGGCGCGTTTGCCGCTTTTCTGAATAGCGCGGCGCGTGGCTTCACCCAGTTTCTTCATCTCGTCCTGACCCACATCGTTGCTGTAGTCGAAATGGGCCGAGGCGCTTGAAATCCCCACGATGGGTTTGTCCCATTGGGGCCTCACCAGATGGCAGGCAGTGATGGTGCCGTAGTCCACGCGGAAATCCGGGTTGCGCATCATCTTGGTGACGAGGCCTTCTCGCGTGCCTTCTTCGGCGATGGCTTCGGCCAATTCCACATCCACTTTCAAATCGAAGTGGTAGCGAAAGAGATTCGGAAAAACGGGATCCACCGAATAGCCTGCCAAGTTTGGGACGCCCAAAAAATGAGTACCCACGCGGGTTTTCCAATGGGGTGAGTGGACAAGGATGACGTCAAAGTCCTCCTCATTTAGTCGCTGTCTTAACCGTTCATAACCCCATCGAAGCGTCTCCCAGCCACCCTCCGAGCGCGGCTCGTTCTGCGGCGGATTTTCCGCGTAGACCAAGTGTGGTGGATGGGGCGCGAGAATGCCCGCGATGATGCTGCCGGTGCTCATGGCCTGTCCCCAAGGTGGATGCAGATATTTTTGGCTTCGCTGAAAAATTCGAGGCTGTGACGGCCCCCCTCGCGGCCCACGCCGGAATCCTTGACGCCCCCAAAAGGCACGCGCAGATCGCGGTGGAGCCAGGTGTTCACCCACACCATGCCGCTTTCCAAACCTTGAGCGACACGATGGGCGCGGGCGAGATTCGTCGTCCATAGACTCGCAGCAAGGCCGTAGCGAACACCGTTAGCCATGTGCAAGGCTTCTGCTTCGGTGTCGAAGGGATGCACGGTCACGACCGGCCCAAATATCTCCTCCGTCGCCGTTCGGCAGGTGGAGGGAAGCCCCGTAATGATCGTCGGTTCTAAAAAGTACCCGCCATCAAAGGGCGGGCTCAGGTCGGGACGTTTCCCGCCACCGCGTAGGGTTCCACCTTCTTCCACCGCGAGTTTCAAATAGCCTTCCACCTTATCGCGATGGCCTGAAGAAATTAGCGCGCCGAGTTTGGTTTCGGGATCACTCGGATCGCCCAATTTCCAGGTGCGTAATTCCATGAGCAGACCTTCCACAAAACGGTCGTGAAGAGATCGCTCGACCAGGATGCGCGAGCCGCAAAGGCAGATCTGGCCCTGGTTTAGGAAGGCCGCGCGGGTGACGCCCGCTACCATTTTTTTGAAATCACAATCTGCGAAAACGAGACTTGGATTTTTGCCGCCCAGTTCGAGGCTCAGCTTTTTGAAGGAAGGCGCCGCGCTCGCTGCGACGAGAGCGCCGCTGGCGGTGCCGCCGGTGAAGGACACCAAGGACACCTCGCGATGCTCCACCAAGGCTTGCCCCGCTTCGATACCAAGGCCGTGAACGAGGTTGAAAACCCCCGGCGGAAATCCCACCTCGGTGATGATCTCCGCCAGCGCGGAAGCAGTGAGCGGCGTCAGTTCCGAGGGCTTCGCCACCACCGTATTCCCCATACCCAGCGCCGGTGCGGCTTTCCAGGACAACAAATACAAGGGAAGGTTCCAAGGCGTAATCAGGGCCGCCACACCCACGGGCGAACGATGCGTGTAGTTAAGGGCGTCCGTCATCATCGAACTTAGGTCTTGGTGCTGGCGGATGGCCTCGGCGAAGAAACGAAAATTCGCCACGGCTCGGGGAATATCCACCTCGCGGGCCAACGAAATGGGTTTCCCGGTGTCCCGGGATTCCAGCACTGCCAATGCATCCAGCTTTGATTCGATGCGATCCGCCACCGCATCCAGAAGGGCCGCGCGATCCAAGTACGACCTGCGCGACCAGGCTGGAAACGCGGCTTTGGCTGCGGCCACGGCGACATCCACATCGGTTTTCAAAGAGCGCGGAATCCTGGCGATGACCTGGCCCGTGGCAGGGCCTAGGTCATCCAACGTGGCGCCATCCTTCGCCGGGACGAAGGCCCCGTTGATAAGATTGCGGAGTTCTTGCACGCTCATTCAGAACCTCCGAATCCGATCTTCCGCTTCTTCGGGCCGGGTGTCTCCATGAGCTGATGGCGCCCACCCCAACTTGAGGTCGCAATTTGCGATTTCAAGTTTTTGAATTCCTTGCTGGTCAGTTGGAACATGAAGCCTTTAGGGAATCGTTGCAGGTTGCGCTTCACCTGCTCATTGAGACGCTGGGTCTCCACGCTGTACAGTTCCGCCAGATCCTGGTCCAGCATCACGCGCTGGCCACGGATCACATGGATGCGCTCGCCGATCACCGGGGCTACAAGCGCGGGAAGCATCTTTCCCCTCATGCCCGTCGCCCCCGATCGCCGGATTCGTCTGCGAAGTCGCGCCAATCGTAGTACCAGCGGTCCTGGTCGGGGTCCCAGTCATCCCAGGTGGGGATGGCTTCGAGCTTGGGCAGCAGTTCCGGCGGCACCACGCCGGGCACGAGAAAGGCTTTCTGCCGCCGTAGTGCGTAGGGATTTCTCAAGGGCAGATCCAGCACGCCGAGAATCGCGCGGGCGATGTACCAGGTCGCCTGGGGATTCCAACCATGGGCGATCTTGATGACCACGCCCAAGCCCTCAGGATAGTCAGGATGACTGATGGCCATGCCCAACAACCCGTCGGCGCCTTCTTTGGCGATGACGCGGCCTTCGCCGGCCTTGATGATGGTGCTGTCTAAGCGATTGAATCCGCCCACCAAATCGGGATGTTTGACCATGGCTTCCCAGATCCAGTCCTCGTCACGAACTTTCGCAAGGCCCGCGTAGAGTCGCGCCAGTTCTACAACCGTGTTGCTGACGGTGGGCAGGCCGCAGCCATCTTTTGCGACACGAAGAGGCTCCCAATCTTCACCCAGGAAACGACGAAGTTGATCCAGGTAAGCCAGGAAGAAAGGGTGCTGAGGCAGCATGTAGCCGGCGCGATCCCAGTTCTTCGCGCGGCAGCCCCGCAGGATCGCCGCGTGTTCGCCACTGCAACAGTGATACCAGCGGCGCGGCCTCCGCACCTGCCTGCCGAACTGGATGAGCGGCACGTCCAGCGGCGTCAACATGAGGCCATGCTCGCATTCAGGCAGCAGACTCATGGCCGCCGCCACGTGTTCGGTGTCGCCGTTGTGGCTCGCGACCGCGATGGCTTTTTGCTCCCAGGTGCAATCCCGCAGGTCGTCGGCGAAGACCTTCACCATCAGCGGCTTCATCATGCTGCGCCCATAGCAAAGCACGTCGCCGCCAAAGGAATGCACCACGCGGTTTCCACTCACCCAGGCCACCGCGCCATGAATGGTGGTTTCGGAAACATCGAAGCGACGGTAGTCCACCAGCGGTTGCCAGTCCACATCGCGGCCCGTGGGAATGCCCGCGACTTGCGCGCCGAGGGGACTGATCGGATAGTGCGTCGTCACATCGCCTCCCATCGGGCCTCAGACATCGGGCCTCGGGCCTCGTTGTCGTGGCTGGCTTCGCTTCCGGAGCACCCACTGTGCACCATGACGGAATCAGCAATGAGGCCTGAGGCCTGAGGCCCGAATCCAGAACCCTTCATACATTCACCCCTGATTCGCGGAGCAAGGGCACCACTCGCTCCATGAAGGCTTCCATGTTTGCGATGACGCGGGCGTTGTCATGGTTGAAGAAATCGAACCAGAGCATCAAACGATCTTCTGGATGAAAGCGTTCTCGGATTTGCACGGCGATGTCCTCGGCATTGCCGATCAAAGCGTTGTCCGCGGCGTTCGCCACCTTGCTCGGATCGAGGGTTCCGTCCAAGGCCTTCCAGTAGGCGCCCAAGGCCGCCTGGGCTTCTTCCTGGGCGTGGGCGCGCTGACGCTCGGGGCTGAGGTGGTCTTGGGCGTTGATGAACACGAAGACCGTGCGCGGCATGTAGTCGCGCTTCCAGGGGCCACCATTCGCGTGGTACGCGGCTTCCATGCGGCGGTGGGTATCCTCGATGATCTCGGGGCGCGTGATGGAGAGGTTGAAAATCTGCACGGGCAGGAAGTGGTTGACGTATTCCTGGAGCTTCGCGTCATGGCTGCCCAGCACCGGCACCACCAACTCGCGGCGCCAGTGGGCCGGGACGATGCGCGTGGCTTCAAAGGTCCAGCGGCGAGCCAGCGGCAGCCTGTCGCCCGAGACTTCTGCCAGTTCGCGGACCTCGTGCCACTGGGCTTCGTTGCGAAAATCTGATGCGCCGAGCACCTGTTCGGGGATGTTTTCGCTGGAGAGGGTTTCGCCCCGGAGGAGGCGCAGAAAAATCTCAGCGGCCTCCCAGAAGAGCTTGCCCTTCACCACGGGCCACGCGGCCTCTTCCCAGGCGTTCCGGGCATCAATGCCCGTGACGCGGTTCATGAAATCAAAGCGCCCTGCGGAAAACCCCACGTGCAATTTGCGATGCTCGTCGGGATCGAGGCCATGCAAGGTGGCGAAGGTCGCGATCTTTTCGGCGGCCGCCAAGGGACCGCCGTTGCAGACGATGTTCATCACCGCTGAGCCCACGTGGATGCGACGGGTGCGGCGGAAGACTTGGCCCGCGAGCTGGCAGATGTCGCCGTTCAACCCTACCTCGCCGTTCCAGTGGGGCACCACGGGCCGCCGGTGGCGCTTCTGAACCTCGCTGCTGAAATGGGATTCCGCCACCCAGGCCGTGCCGTAGCCCAAGGCATCCGCGGCCTCCACCTGCGCGAAGAAATTCCGGAACATCGTCGCCTCATCGGGAAGCAAACCTTCCACCGGCGTTTGGGAAATGGAAAAGAATATGTCGAAATTCATGGGGTCAGGCCTCGGGCTTCAGGCTTCGGGCGTCGTGGTTGATTGAGGCCGAGTCAGGGAAGACGTAAGTCGTTGGAGACTTCTGATGAGGTTGTCATAAGCTGCATAAAGATGCTCATGGGCCTCCCGGGAGAGCATTCCCAAACGGAATGAGAGATCAACGAGGTATCGGACTTCGGAGGCAGACCCCAGTGCGATGTTCAGAAAATGGCTGTAATCCCTCAGTGATCGCCGGGCACATCCCTCGACGATATTCGTGGGGACGGAAACGGCGGCCCTTCGCATTTGAGATTGGAGTCCAAACCGTTCTTCGAGAGGGAAACCTTGGGTTGCCTGATAGACATGGACCACCAGTTCGTCTGCGAGCTGGAATACCTTGAGCTGTCGCGAATCCCTGGTCATGGCGCGCTCAACAACGACGCCTGAAGCCCGACGCCTGATTCAAATCGCATTCATCCTCCCCCCATCCACCGCGATGCTCTGCC
>JAYVXV010000189.1:0-16658 GCA_043784905.1 Holophagaceae bacterium
CTGGTGGGAAGATCTGGATTGCGCACGATGCAAAGCCCGCCATCATTCCCGATGAAAAGCGTCTTCGGTCCGACCTGCGACCAGGCCGTCACATGGAAATCCGCGTGGGCGTAGACGTGGCGATTGGCGTACCAGTGGGTGAGCTGAGCCCAGTTCTGGCCGCCATCTTCGGTGCGATATAGACAGGCGGTAGAGCCTACGAAAATGCGATTAATGTTGCTTGGGTCCACGGCGAGACCCTGGTTGTAAAACCCTTGGGCGCCGTCGTAGCCCGCGAGATCAGCACCGATGCCCTGAAAGAGCCCACCGGAGATTTCAGGTGCGGGAAGAAAGGTCCAGGTACGCCCCTGGTCGGTGGTACTCAACAGGCCTCGGGCAACATTGCCGGCGACCTCACCGAGACCCCACCCCGCTTGACTATTGGCGCCGCTGTTGGCTGCGTTGGTCGCAAGGCTGATGCGAATGGGCTCGAGACCGCTAAGCGCAGAAGGCGCCCAGGTCAGGCCTCCGTCATGGGAATGCCAGATGCTCCCCACATTCGTTGCACCATCCGTTTCGAGACTGCACGCGAGATCTGTCGCGGTGAAGCGCACGAGGCTCCAGAGTTTTCCGGTGGCACGGCCGCCTAGGTTTATCGGTGCGAAGCTGCGGCCACCATCCAGGCTGCGTTTTAGTCCGTCGTTGCTGCCCATCAACAAAACGTTCGCATCCAGAGGAAGGATGCAGAGCGTTCGCGTCATGGCCCCGAGTCCTGAGCTTGCGGCCCATGTGGAACCGCCATCCTCTGACCTGAAGAAGCCTCGCCCTTCGGCTGCGAAGGCGTCACCCATTCCGAGATAGATGACATTCGGATCGCTGGGGCTCATCGCGATGGCGCCCACCGCCAAAGTTCCCGAGCTGGTGGCCCAGGGCAGTGAGTCTGAAATGGGCTCCCAGACCCAATCGCTATCCGTGGTGAGGTCGGCGTTGGTGCATTTGAAAAGACCGCCACCGCTGGTGGCGAGGTAAAGAATTTTCGGATCGCTCGGATGGGTAAGGATGCCCGTCACGCGACCCGAATCCACATCAGAATTGGCGTTGGTGGTGAGGTTTGTGAAGGGCCCAAGATTCACCCAGGTGTCGTTGGTGGGTGGCGTGATACCTGAAGCAGGAGGGCGCCTGAAGGGTGTCGTTCGTTGGATCTCCTGAGCGGCTAGCCGGGCTTTTCGATCCAAGTCTGTGGGGCGAAGTTTGCCACCGCGCCAGAAGAGCTCCCATTGTTCGCGCAGGTCTTCATCGTCAAGGCCAGGCCGCTCGGGATTCCTTCCGACGGACGGGAGCAACTTTCGAGCTGCCGAAGGTTGAACCGGTTGAGTTGGCTGGGCCACGAGCGAAAGCACAAAGAGACAAAAGAAAACCTGTTGCCGGGCGAGAAGGTGCAGTTTCTGCAACACGTTCAGGGCCTTAGAAAAAGGAGGGTTTGGGAAAGTCGGGGTGAACGATGCAAGGGGGTTCCTATTCGGATGCGAGCCAACTTGATCTCCGACGGCTCCTCACGAACTGGGTGGCGGTGAAGGGCCCATCGTGGTTCGATGATCCCATGATTCAAGTGGGGACATGGGTGCCAATGCTGATAGGTCTCGCGCTTTCGGGGCCCGCAGAACCGCTACTGGCAGCCCGTCGCAGAGATTTGCCGCTCTACCGGAGGCACCTGATCATTTTTATGATCGTCGCATTCGGGAGCTTGATCGGGGCGGCGGTCATGGCGCGAATCAGCCGAGGCCGCGTGGATTGGGTGGCCTGGCTTTGGATCCTGTTTGGGGCCGCGGTCGGGCTGGCAATGGCGACCTTGTTCAGGCTTCGGTCGCGGAATCTTCTGGGGTGGGGTTGGCAGCGAGGGCCGGGAAAGCGGCCTGACGCATCCCGCCCTCTGATCTTGGTGGCGGACCCCCACTGGAGCGAAGAACTGGTGGGCCTACAGGCTGCAACCCGCAGGCATCCCGAAGCCGATTGGCTATTTCTGGGGGATGTATTTGACGTGTGGGTGGGGATGCCGGGAATGACCTCGGATTCCCAGCGCAGTTTTCTCTCATGGGTGCGAGAACGCCGACGGGCCGGCCGCTGGGTGGGCCTTTGGTTAGGCAATCGGGAATTTTTCTTGGACCAACACGCTGAGATTTTCGATCTCATGGGCGAAGGCGTGGGTGGCGGCTTGTTTGAGGAACATCTGGCGTTTGAGCATGGCGATTTGATCAATGCGAAGGATTGGCAGTACCGGATCTGGAACCTCATCTCCCGTTCCGGGCCCATGTGGCTGTTCTTTCGTCTGTTGCCAGGGCGCATTGCGTCGGCCATTACCCGCAAACTGGAATCTCAAATGCGCACCACCAACCGGGCTTACAAACTGACTTTCCCACGAGACGCTTTTCGACTGGCAGCGAGCGCCTGCGCCGATTGCACGTTCATCACAGGCCATTTCCACACCCACGAAATTGAAGGCAACGGGATGGCCTTGCCTTGGGCTTTTGATGGTTCCTTCATGGTGTGGCGGGAAGGTCGCGTTGAGTCGTTGGATGCCTTATCGGATGCCTCTGCAAACAATCCCGCCGAAAGCTAAACCCGGATTTTGCAGTTGTCATTGTTCCAGGCCGCTTCAGGCCTCGGACATCAGGCATCGTTGTCGTGGGTCGCTATCGCATGCATGTGTGCAAGATGGCCCATCCAAAATCAACAACGAAGCCTGATGTCCGAGGCCTGATGCCTTCTGGCCATGAGCACAAACGCAAAATCCGGGATCAATGGAGGCCAAGCCGTTGCGTCAAAATAGCTTGAACATTGGAGGGGCGGATCGGAATTTGGAGCGTAGCGCCTTCGACGATCCACAGCGCATCAACCATCGCGCCGGACTTCGTCCGGCATAAGGTGGCCTTGGAGAATCGCCAGCGTTCTTCCGGCGGTTCAGTTAGGGCTCTTTATACCCTTCAGGGTGAAAGGAGCCGTAGCACCTTCGACGATCGGCAGAGCATCAACCATCACGCCGGACTTCGTCCGGCATAAGGAGCCGTAGCACCTTCGACGATCCGCAGAGCATCAACCATCACGCCGGACTTCGTCCGGCATAAGGAGCCGTAGCAAAATAACCAGAAATGCGCTGGTTATTTTGACACGGCTCCTAACCTTTCCTTGGGAACAGCGTCCATTGAGTGACGCTGATGTTTGGAGACCTTATGACATCCTTGAAACACGCACTCATTCCGACCGCGCTGCTTTTCCTGGTGGGCTGCTCCAGCTACAACGTCAAGTACGACTACGATGCCTCGGCGCCTTATGGAAGCTATCGAACCTTCGATTGGTATGCCGCCAGCAAAAAAGCCAAAGGTAAGGGTAGTGGCACGGATCCGTTGATGGACCAACGCGTGCGGTTGGCGGTGCAGGCCCAGTTACAGGCCAAGGGATTCGCACAAGAAACCACCGGTGAGCCCGATTTCCTGGTGACCTATTACCCGATCTATCAGAACCGCCGATACCGAACCACCACCAGTGTTGGAGGTGGCTACGGCTGGGGTGGCCGACACTGGGGCTACGGCGTAGGTACCCGCTTCAGCACGAGCCAGGTCCACCAGTACAAAGAAGGAACCATCGTGCTGGAAATCGTGGATGGGAAATCCAATCAACTGGTCTGGCAGAGCGCGGCTGAAGGTGCGCTCACGGGCCTTCAGGGCCACCCGGAAGATGCTCAAGAACAGATCAACAAAGCCGTGACTGAAATGTTGTCGAAATTCCCGCCTACGAGAAAAAATTAATTACTGGGCTTGAATACGTAGGTTAATTCCACAGATTCACGCGTGGGTTTGCCGCCTTTGGTGGCGGGGCTGTAGCTGGATCGCTTGGCGGCCGCGATGGCTTCTTCGTTGAATCCGAACACTCCCGGAACGCCCTGGGTCACTGAAACGGCGGCAACTTTGCCCAACTCATCCACCGTGACCTTCAAACGGACCACGTGGTCTTTGTTCATCTCGAAATGCATCTCCCGCGCTCTTCGGGGGAAATTCGGGGCGGCCTGCGCCACGACCCTAGGGAGCACCGTGGGCAGAGACTCGGGCATCAACAAGTGGCTCGGCACCTGGGTCGGCGCGGTAGGGTGAGCGGGCTGCGGGATGTTGGATTCATGGGGTACTGGTTTAACGGGTTCGCTTTGAAACCGTTCATCAGGGAGGGCCGGGATAGCTTTCGTTCCTTTTTGGGCCAGCTGGAGTTTTTGCGATTCCAGTGCATTGCGCTGCTTCAATTCCAGCAATTGTTGTTGAAGCTGTTTCAAATCGGGTTTTGAAGTGTTTGGGTCCGCAGGAACCGAGGCGGTTTGGGGGCGGATGGCAGCCCCAGCGGTTAGAGCGGGCAAAGGATGGGACGACGCGGCGGAAGGTGGACCTGACGTTGGAGCTGGAGCCGAGGTGCCTCCAGCGGCCGCCGAAACAAAAACATCGGAATTCGGCTCCCCCCTTGGCCTAGCCTGCATCCAACGCCAACCCAGGAATCCCAATCCGGTCACCACCAGGCCCGAAATCCCCGCGAACAAAAGGCCAAAGGCGCGAGAGCCACTTTGAGGAAGAGGAATGGATTTTGACCCGCCTGAGGAGCGCCCCATCAGAGGGCTGGAAGAGCTGGGGATGCTGGGAAGGCTAGGAACATTCGCGGGACCGGCGGGGTAGGGAAGGTTGGCCTCTGGATGAAAGGTGGGTGGCGTCGGCGGTGGGGCGGCCAGGGGCAACATGGCTTCAGGAACCGAGGTGGGCGGCGGAAGCGGTGGGACGGGTGGCGCGAGTGTGGCGAGTGGCGCCGCCATCGGCGCGGAGGGCGCTGCCAAGGGAGCGTGAGGCGTCGGGAAGGTTGGATTGAGGCCGGGCAAGGAATCCTCGGTGCCGTCCATGGAGGCATGGAGTTTGGCTTTGAGGCCATCGGAGACCGAAGTGGCGTCCACCAAGGCCCTCATGAGGCTGTAGGCATCGGGAAATCTGGCACGGGGCTTTTTGGCGAAGGCTTTCAGGAAAACCGTGCGCATTTTCAACGACATCCCCGGCGGAATAATGGGGGGTTCATTCACGATGCGAAGCAGGGTAGAGGCCACGCTATCGCCCAAGAAAGGCAGGGTGCCGGTGACCCCTTCAAAGGCCGTAACCGCCAGGGCGTAGCAGTCCGTGGCGGGGCTGGCCTCGGCGTCCTGCAACAATTCTGGAGCGAAATAAGACGGCGTGCCGATGATGCCGCCCACGGTGGTGAGTTGCCTCGAATCATGGGTGCGGGCTACTCCAAAATCGGTGAGCTTCACGCGACCATCACTACCCACCAGGATGTTTTCAGGTTTCACGTCCCGGTGGACGATGCCTGCGTTGGACGCGGCCATCAGGCCTCTCGATGTCTGGGTCAGCACATGAAGCAGGGTTTCGACTGGGAACCCTGATTCGTGGATGAGCCGGGCCAGGCTGGTTCCCTTCACATATTCCATGGCGATGAAGGGACCGTGGTCCGAGTCTTCACCCACGTCATGCACGGTGATGATGTTGGGGTGATTTAATCGGGCGGAAATTTCGGCCTCACGCTGGAACCGCTCCATGGCGTGGGCGTAGTGCCTTCCACCTTCATGCACGATTTTGATGACAACCTGCCGCTTCAGGTTTGGATCTTCCGCCAGGTAGACCGCGCCCATGCCGCCACGGCCCAGGAGGCTTTTTACCTGATAGCGACCGATGTGGGTGGGGTCTTGGGGCATGGGCTTTCCTAAGTGAATCGCTGGGAGCCAGGAGCGGAGGCCCAGCATAAGGTCGGTAGCCCGGAATGCAAGAGGGGCACTCCCAACATAGGCCGTCCAGGCTCCCCGCGTAGGGGTATGCTTAGGGGCCGTACCAAAATAGCCAGTACAGTTCTGGTTATTTTGGTACGGCCCCTTATGCCGACCCTCCGCCGCAACGACGAATGTTTTTCGCAACGGGGAGGGCTTTTCAGGAGGCTCGCATGGCCCAGGTCACCCTTAAAGGCAGTCCCGTCCACACCTCCGGTGAGCTTCCCGCCGTGGGCGAGGTGGCACCGGCATTCTCGCTGACCAAGATGGATCTCACGGAGATCTCTCTTTCGGATCTAAAAGGAAAGCGAGTGGTGTTGAACATTTTCCCGAGCATTGACACGGCAACCTGCGCCACCAGCGTGAGGATGTTCAATCAACGTGCCAACGAGGTTCCCAACACCGCCATTCTATGCATTTCAGCAGACCTGCCCTTCGCGCAAAAGCGGTTCTGCGGCGCCGAGGGTTTGGAACAAGTCATCCCTGCCTCGGAATTTCGTAACAAGGATTTTGGAGCCAAGTACGGCGTGACCTTGATGGACAGCGGGCTGAAGGGTCTGCTGGCGCGGGCTGTGGTGGTGCTGGACGAGGACGCCACGGTCCTCTACACGGAGTTGGTCGCGGAAATCGCTAACGGCCCCAACTACGACGCGGCCCTGGAAGCCCTTTCGTATCGTCATTCTGCTCACGGCGGAACGGACCAAGGCAGTCACGAATAAATACGGATGGAATAAAGGGACCACAAATCCGTCTCCTTTGTGCACGGCGTTCCGTGCCCATCCCTAGGTGATTCCATGAAAAAACTTCTCCTCGTTAGCGTCCTGGGCCTTGGCTCCCTCGCGGCCTTCGCGGGCGTGTCTTCGGTCAAAGCCGCGCCCTGTGCCTGCTGCGATTGTGATGGCGGTTGCTGCGGCGTCTGCTGCGCGACGAAATAAGTCACCCGAATGTCCGTTGCGCCTCCGACCTGTGAATCCCTGGTCGAGGCGCACCTGGACGCGGTCTTTGGGCTGGCCCGCGCATGGTCGCAAACCGAGGATCAAGCGCGGGAGTGGGTGCAGCGGACCTTTCTGAAAGCGTTTGAAAAGCGCGACCAATTGCGCGATCCCAAGGCCGCACGGGCTTGGCTCTTGAGTATCCTGCGCAATGAACGGCGGCAGGATTTCCGTTCTCTGGCTCGCGCAGTGGATTGGGAGCCCGATGCCTTTGAATCCCTTCCCAATCCTGAATCCGACCCGCAGCTCAATATTCAACTCAACGCAGATCTCACCGCCATGATCCCCCCCTTGCTGGCGAATCTGCCCGCCGGGGCGCGGCAGGTTCTTCAATTGCGCTTTCAGCAAGAAATGAGTTACGAAGAGATCGCCACCTTTCTCGACGTGCCGGTGGGTACCGTCATGAGCCGTCTGCACCGCGCCAAAGTCACTTTGCGCCGGAACCTTGAGTCGGCATTGCCTAAAAATTTGGATGCGCCATGAGCGACGAACAACACCCAAATAGCAATCCTTTGGAAGAAGCCATTTCTCAGGCTTTCAGCGATCCTGCGCCACAGGATCTGCGTGCGGTTCTGCTGGAACAGGCCCAACGCGTGGATCGTATGGATCGTATGGATCGTGAAGATCGGCCCCATCCTTGGGTTCAGAGGCATTGGATGCTGGCCACAGCTTCTTTTCTGTTGGCCATCAGCCTCGGATCTTTCCTCCACTTTCATGGCGCCACGGCGGTGAATGCTCGCCTCGCTAAGGCCGCGATGAACGATTTCGCCAAAGCTCAAACCCTCGACTTTGAAGGCCAGCCTCAGGTGGCTTTGAACGGCGCGCCGGATAGCTGCTGCGCCTGGTCCCAGTCGCGGCTCGGATTCACGGCGCCATTACCTTCTCTTGCCGTTGGGTGCCCCCTGAAGGGTGGGCGCGCCTGCGTTATTGAAGGCCGTTCGGCGGCCAGCTATGTTTTGGAAGATGGCCGCTGCATCGTGGTGATGGAGACTCCCATTCGTGGCGCCGGAGATTCACCAGGTTCCGTGCTTGCATCCGTTTCGGGCTTTCAGGCCCGGGCCTGGAACGAGAAGGGACGCGGCATCCTGCTCATCGAGCGCAATCCTCCCAAGGAAAAACAGGTCAGTTGAGATGTTTCAGCTTTCGCAGTTCGGGCATTTTCCAAGCGGTGATACCCACCACACCGAGGGTCATACAGCCGCCGAAGATGACCGATGGGATCAGTCCCATGAGTTTCGCGGTGAGGCCGCTTTCAAAGGCGCCCAGCTCGTTGCTGCTGCCAATGAAGAAGCCGTTTACCGCCGACACGCGACCCATAAGGTGTTGGGGGGTGCGCGTCTGCACCAGGGTTGAGCGGATCACCACGCTCACATTGTCCACAGCCCCGCTGAGGGCGAGCAACAATAGGGACAACCAGAAACTTTTTGAGAGCGCGAAAGCGATCCAACACAGGCCAAAGATTGCTACGCACATCAGCATCGTTCGCCCAGCTTTTTTCAAGACAGGCCCATGCGCCAGCGCGAAGGACATGAGCACAGAACCCACTGCGGGTGCGGCCCGCAGGATGCCGAGCCCTTGGGGACCCACTTTCAGAATTTGATCCGCAAAGATGGGTAGCAGGGCCGGCGCACCGCCGAAGAGCACAGCGAAAAGATCCAAAGACAGCGTGCTGAGCACGACTTTTTCTTGGAAAACAAATCGCACGCCATCAAAAAAGCCTGGGCCATTTGCATCGGGTGGTGCGGATCGGGGACGCGGGGCGAGCGTCATCAGGGCTGCGAAGCCCAGAATCAGGAATGCCACCTCCACTCCGTAGGCCATACGGGCGCTCCCGAATCCGTAAATCAGGCCCCCCAGCGCGGGCCCCACCACCATGGCTGTGAAGAACGTGGACGAGCGCCATGTGGCGGCGTTGGCGTAGATTTCCTTTGGCACCAACTCGGTGGCCAATGCTTGGGCAGCGGGTCGGTAGAAAGCGCGGCCCAGCCCCGCCACCACTTGCACCGCGTAAAAGGGCCAGACCTTTGTAGGGAGGCCATGCAGATTCATCACGAGTAGCGCCGCAGCTCCCGCCGTGAGCGCCGCAACGGAAACGAGGCTGAGCCAGCGGCGATCTTTTCGATCCGCCGCGTGGCCCCCGATGAGCGTGGTGCAAAGAAAGGGTAGGGCTTCGGCTAGCCCAATGAAACCTAGTGAGAGCGGGTCTTTCGTGATCTCGTAGACCTGCCAGCCCAACACCACCGACTGCATCTGCATGGCCATGGAAAGCACCAGCGTACTGAGCATGAACCAGCGAAATTCGGGATAGCGGAACGCGGCGTAGGCGTCCGGTCGGGCCGGTCTGCTCATGGATTTCACTCATACCGCAGAGCGTCAATTACATCCAGTTTCGCCGCTTTTCGGGCGGGGAGGAATCCCGCGACGACACCCACCAGGGCCGAAAATCCAAAGCCGAGTAGGATCGCCCATTGCTGCATCACCGCCTGGATTTTCTGAGCCTGCATGATCCAGATGGAGAGCGCCGAAAATGCAATGCCGAGGATGCCGCCCAGGGTGGCCAACACAATGGCTTCGATGAGGAATTGAAACATGACGCTTTTTTGGGTGGCACCTAAAGCCCGCCGGATGCCGATCTCTCGCGTTCTTTCGGTCACGGAGACCAGCATGATGTTGGAAATACCGATGCCGCCCACGATGAGTGAGATGCAGGCAGCCACCGCGAGCAGCGTGGTGAGGATGGCGCCTTGTTGAGCGGAAGCCTGGATCCAATCATCTTGTTTGCGAATGGTGAAGTCGTCGGGGGTCCCGCCCGGCAGCTTGTGTCGCTGACGCAGCAATGCTGTGATCTCCAGCTCAGCCTGATGGGATTTCGTTTCGTTGGCGGCCGAGGCGATGATGAGATTGATGTGATCCGAGCCCTTCACTTTACGCATGACGGTGGTGTAGGGCGCGTGGATGGTGTCGTCCTGATCGCCCATGGGCCCGCCGCCCTTGCGTTCCAGGATGCCGATGATTTCAAAGGGCATGTTGCCGAGGCGGATGGTCTTCCCCACCGGGTCTTCACCGCCGGGGAATAAATTATCTTGGACGGTCTTTCCGATGACACAGACCTTGGCCTGAGCGCGGACTTCTTGGTCGTTAAAGTAGCGGCCCGACTCCAGGTTCCAACTTTTGATTTCGAGGTAATTGGGCGAGGCCCCGGCCACGGAGCCCACCAGCCAGTTGTTGTTGCCAAAGACCGCAGGTTTGGAGGTCCGGACGTAGGCCGTTGCTGCCGCCACTGAATCTTTTAGCTCATGGTCAATGGCGGTGGCATCCTCTTCCGAGAGTGTATCCACGCCTCCCAATCCCACCGGGCCGGAGCCCGTTTTTGAGCTGGATCCAGAAAAGATCATGATCATGTTGGTACCCATGCTTCGGATGATGGCTTCCTGCGCCTGCTTGGAACCTTCACCAATGCCGATCATGGAGATCACGGCCCCGACGCCGATGATGATGCCGAGCATCGTCAGAAACGCCCGCATCTTGTTGCGAGTAATGGCAAAAAAGGCCAACTTGATCAGCTCAAAGGGACCCATGGGTCACCTCCCGAATGACGGCTTTTGCTAGGTTGCATTCAAAAGAATAGAACCACAAAGACACCAAGGGCACGAAGAGACCCATCATGTGCCAGCTTCGCGGATGAAATTCAGGGGGTCCGGCGACGGCCTCACGCCTTGGTGTGATCCGCGCCGGACCCCCTGAATTTGCGGGCCTTCGGCCCGCAGGCGCTATGCGCCCCGCGAAGCGATTTCGGGCGAAAGTCATGGGTGGTGGAGCTTGGCGCATGCTTGGTGTCTTCGTGTCTTGGTGGTAAGTCTTTATTTGTTTTGAACCCGAATCCGTTCTATCGCATTCGCGGCGCGCCGCCAGCAAGAGGTGCAGTACCAGCGGTGGCAGCGCGCTTGGGATCTTCGACCCCGATGAGTACTTGCATTCCCTCGGAAATACCCTCGCCACTGATTTCAGAGAATTGGCCATCGGTGATGCCCACTTTCACCACCACGGCCTTGGGTTTTCCATCGGCGCCCAGAACCCAGATTTTGTCTTCTTTTCGGGCAACCATACCGCGCACGGGGGCGGGAGGCCGGCCTGCACCTGGACCCCCAGGTCCACCGCCCGGACGGTTACCAGGGGCTCCGCTTTGACCCCCGGCCTCCTTAGGTTTCGCCGCCACGTCAGTGGCCGGTAAGAATGCGGTGGGATTGAAGCGCAGGGCCGCAGAGGGCACCTTCAAAACATCGGTTCGGGACTGGGTTTGAATGGTCACGTTGGCCGTCATGCCGGGCCTTAGTTTTAGCTCCTCGTTGGGCACTTCAATGACCACTTTGTAATTCACCACGTTCTGGACCGTGATGGGCTCTAGCCGTACCTGGTTCACGTGGCCTCGAAACTGGGTATCGGGATAGGCGTCCACCGTGAAAAGTGAGGACTGGCCTTCTTTCACCTGGCCGATGTCCGCTTCGTCAATGCTGGCTTCCACCTTCATTTTGGTGAGGTCCTGAGCGATGACAAAGAGGTTGGGGGTGCTGAAGCTGGCCGCCACGGTCTGCCCGATATCAATGGCGCGGCTCACCACGACCCCCGCCACTGGGGCGGTGATGGTGCAGTAGTCCAGGTTCGCCTGGGCTTTGGCCAAAGTCGCTTTCGCACTGGAGAGGTCATTCTTGGCGCGGTCTGCGGTGACCTGCACGGTGTCGAGATCCTGCTGTGCGATGAGCTTGTCTGCGAAAAGCCGCTTGGAGCGGTCGAGCTGGCGCTGCGAATCCACCACGGCGGTTTCGGCCTTGCCGACGTTGGCTTTGGCGTCTTGGACCGTCGCAGCGTAGACCGTGGTGTCAATCTGGGCGATGGGCTGCCCCTTCTTCACTTGGGAGTTGTAGTCCACGTAGAGGTTTGAGATGGTGCCCGAGACCTGAGAACCCACGGTCACCTGGATGAGACCCGAAAGCGTGCCCGAAGCGCTAATGCGCTGCTGAAGGTTGCCCTTCTGTATCGGCGCTAGGCGCCACTTCACGTCTTCTTTTGGTTTGTTGGTGAAGTAGTAGGCCGTGCCGCCCGCCACGACCGCAGCACCACCTAGCCAGATCCAAGTCTTGCCCTTCATGCCCACCTCACTCCAAAGACCCAAAACCTATACCTTGACATACGATGGTTCCAAGTAAGCAAAAGTTTAACGCGTGTTGAAATCTTGTCTTTAGAACTTTCCTGATTACCCATAAAACCCAGTCCGAAATCACTGGACACAGAAGACACTGAAAAAAGAGGAAGTCCGCAGAATGGACCGTGCTGCATGGCGCAGAGGCCCCCGCTGGACGTGGCGCTAAACCTGCAATTCCGTGGATTCTGCGAGATTCTGCGTCCTCTGTGACCAGCTTCTTTGCGGGCTCATACCAAGTTGCAATCAAAAAGATAAAACTCACCACCACCAAGGGCACGAAGAGACCCATCATGTGTGAGCCTCGCGAAGCGATTTTGGGCCGGAATCTATTGGCGATGGAGCTTCGTGTTTTCTTGGTGACTTCGTGGTGATTTTTTTTTGATATTGGGACCCGTTCGGTCGCAAATTGGTATCAGCGCAGGGTTTGCAACCCTTCTTGAACGGCCTTAGCCGCGAATCGGTCCACCAACATCGTTTGGAAAAATCCACCGGCCAGGACAATGACGGCGCACACCAGGATCGTCGTGGTGGTTAGGAAGGATTGAATTTCAGGCTTTTCAGAAGCCTCCCGTTCCTGGCCTTCGGTGGGTTGTTCGAGAAAGAGGGCCACGATCACGCGCAGATAGTAATAGACGCTCACCAGGCTGGCCATCACACCGAGCACGGCCAGGCCCACATGGCCCGTCTTCACCAGTTCTTTGAAGATGAGGTACTTGCCGAAAAAGCCCCCCATGGGGGGGATACCGGCGAGGCTCAACATGGTGATGACCGCGGCCACCCCAAGGGCCGGGCGCTTCCAGCCCAAGCCTCGCAAATCCTGGAACTGAATGTGCACACCCACCAGCCCGTAAGCGGTCAATAACCCAAATGCGGCCATGTTCATGGCCAGGTACATAACCAGGTAGAACAACATTCCCGCATAGGCTTCGGGCGTACCAGCTACGAAGCCGAGCATGAGATAGCCTGCATGGCTGATGCTGGAATAGGCCAGCATCCGTTTGACATTCGTTTGAGGCAGGGCCGTGAGATTGCCGACGATCATCGTGATCGCGGCCAGCACGGCGATGGCCATGCCTACACGTTCTCCAATGGCAGTGTGCATCCCGACCGCGCCAGGAAAAGCGCGCATCAAAGCGATGACTGCAACACCTTTCGTCGCCACGGACATGAAGCCCGCGATGGGATGGGGCGCGGCTTCATAGGCATCAGGCGTCCATTGATGAAGGGGCGCCGCGCTGATCTTGAACAGAAAACCGAAGAGCAGCAGGCCTGAGCCCACGAATGCCAAGGGGTCCGGGACGCCGGATTGGAATTGCGATCCGATGACCTGAAGATCCAGGCTGCCGGTGAGGCCGTAAAGCAGGACCGCGCCCATGAGGAAACAGCTCGAAGCCACCGCCCCCGTAAGAAAATATTTCATGCCCCCTTCGGCGGAGGCTTCACGGAAACGAAGGGTCGCGGTGAGAACATAAAGAGGCAGGCTCAGCAACTCCAGACCCAGGAACAAAAGCAGCAGGTTGGTGGTCGAGGCGAAAAGCATCATGCCCACCACCGAAAACAGCAGGAGAGAAAGCGTCTCTCCCTTCACCCAACCTTCGTGATGCAGGTGATCCCAGAGTTGAAGCACCGTGAACATCGCGGTCACGGTGATAAAAATTCCCGAGAACTGGCCCAGCCGGTCCATGGAGAGTCCGCCAAAGGACACCGTGGCGCCTAAATTCCATAGGTCGGTCAAGTAGTAGAAACTTGCGGCCAACGCGAGCGCGGCCATCCCAAACATCGCGGCGCGAATCCATTTGGCGGTTTCCTGATCCTTATCCAGGCTCGCGATGGGAATGAGACAGGCCCCAATCGCCGGAAAGATCAAGGGCATAAGCGCGAGCCAATTGGCGGCGGAGAGATTCATTTGCGCACCTCCCCATCCGCAGGCGCGGGTGCGGGCTCAGCCGCTGGCGCTGGCATGGTTTTCATATGCGGTTTGGGCGCATTTGCGGCCTGCAATAGGTTGGTCACGGGCACTTCCGAGGCAGTCATAAAGGATCTCGGGCGCAGGCCCATCCAGAAAATCAGTACGACGATGGGCAGCATTACGGCGATCTCCCGCACGGAGAGGTCCGCGTTAAGATGGGCCGTGCCACTGTCTTCGTCCTTGTTTTCGGGCCCCCAAAACACGCGCTTCACCATCCAAAGCATGTAGACCGCCCCGAAGAGCACGCCCAGTGTCGCGGTGCCGGCGAAGACCTGACCCCAGGTGAAGCCTGAAACATAGGTGCCATTGAGAATCAGAAATTCCCCTACGAACCCATTGGTCATGGGAAGCCCGATGCTGCTAAGCGTGACAATGATGAAGAAGGCCGTGAACACCGGCATCTTGGTGGCCACGCCGCCGAAATCCGCAATCATGCGTGTGTGGGCGCGATCGTAGAGCATTCCCACCAACAGGAACAGCGCACTCGTGCTGACCCCGTGACTCAGCATCTGAAAATTCGCGCCCTGAGTTCCGATGACCGTCATGGATGCGATGCCCAACATCACAAAGCCCATGTGGGACACAGAGCTGTAGGCCACAAGTTTTTTGATGTCCCGTTGAACCATGGCCACCAAGGCGCCGTAAAGGATGGCAATGACGCTCAAGGTGGCGATGGGTTTCGCGTAGTGCATCATCGGCCCCGGAAACATCGGAATGGCGAAGCGGATGAAACCATAAGAGCCGAGTTTCAGCAGCACGCCTGCCAGAATCACCGAGCCCGCCGTGGGTGCTTGCACATGGGCATCTGGCAGCCAGGTATGGAGCGGAAATAACGGAACCTTGATGGCAAAGGCCAGCGCGAAGGATAAGAACAGGGTGCATTGCACGCTGAAGGGCATGCCCAGGGCCGTCGCGGCCATGATCTCGGGCACAAAAGTCCCGGCCTTCGTCGCCAGGTAGAGCAAGGCGACAAGCCACAACAGCGATCCACTCAAGGTGTAGAGGAAAAATTTATTCGCCGCGTATTTCCGCTCATCGCCGCCCCAGACGCCAATCATGAAATACATCGGGATCAGCATGGCTTCCCAGAACAAATAGAAAAAGAGTAGATCCTGCGCCATGAGCGCGCCGAGCATCCCCGTTTCAAGAATGAGAAAGAGCGCCAGAAAAGTTCCAGCGCGCTTCGAGACGCTGTTCCAAGTGCCAAGCATCGTGAGCGGCGTCAGAAAGGTCGTAAGCAGAATCAGCCAAAGGTTGAGGCCATCCACCGAGAGTGAATAATCCACCGGCAGGCCCGCCACTGAAAACCATTTCGTAGATTCAAAGAACAACAGCCCCGTGGGGCCTTCCGGCAAAAGCGTAAGTAGCCGAGTGACACTGATGAAGAAAATTCCAGAGGCGCCAAAGATCGCCAAGAGCTTGGCCAAAGGCGTTTGCTTTTCAGGGAAACAAAGAATCAATAGACCCCACATGGCTGGGGCGAAAACCAGAAATGTTAAAAGGTGCTTGCTCATCCAATCGGTCATCAAGGCCTACTTATAAAAAAATCGAGGTCTACTTCAAAAAGATGTAGAGCAGCACCAAGGCGCCGAGGCCCATGCTGAGCACGTAGTTGCGGACGCGGCCCGTTTGCAAGAGTGCGATGAAATCCCCCGCCACGCGGGTCAGGGCACCCGGTAGATTCACACCGATCCCATCAATGATGATCACGTCGAAGAGCTTCCACAACACGTTGCCAAACCAGCGCAAGGGGCGAAGCACATATCCTTCCACGGCTTCATCCACGAAATATTTATTCAACAACACGACGTGAACACCAGGGAATTTCGCCGCCAAATGCTCACTCTTTTCCGTGCCGTCTTTGTACATGGACCAGCCCATAAAGCCAAAGCTTAAGGCCGCCACGGTGGAGATGCCCATGAGCAGTATCGCCGGGCCCTCGTGGGCCGCCGCCGCCTCGGCTTCGATGTGGCCATAGGTCAGCGCGGGTTCCAGCCAGTGCTCGATGGCAAAGCTGCCACCCAAGGCTTTCGGGATACCCCAGAAGCCCGCCAGCACTGAGCCCAGGGCCAACACCATGAGCGGCAGGGTGATGCTCAGCGGTGATTCGTGGGCGTGCTGATAAGCGTGCTCATCTCTTGGCTCGCCCCAGAAAGTCAGGGCCATCAGGCGCCACATATAGAAGGCTGTGCAGCAGGCCGCCAGAAGACCGATGGCCCACAGCGTGGGGCTTTTCAGGAAGGCGAGATACAGAATTTCATCCTTGCTGAAAAATCCGGAAAACCCAGGGAAGCCCATGATGCAAAACGTCGCGATGAGCATGGTCGCAAAGGTGATGGGCAGTTTCGATTTCAAACCGCCCATGCGAAAGAGATCCTGTTGGTGATGCATCGCATGAATGACAGAACCCGCCCCAAGGAAGAGCAGGGCCTTGAACCAGGCGTGCGTGAAAACGTGGAAGAAGCCTGCCGCGAAGCCTGCGGAACCAAGCCCCAAGAACATATAGCCCAGTTGCGAAACCGTGGAATAGGCCAACACTTTTTTGATGTCTCTCTGTACGAGTCCGATGGTGGCGGCAAAGAGAGCGGTCAATCCGCCAACCCACGCGATGGTGGTCATGGTGGTTGGCGCCAAACTGAACACCGGCGCCAATCTACAGATAAGATAAATGCCGCTCGTGAC
>JAYVXV010000190.1:0-5455 GCA_043784905.1 Holophagaceae bacterium
CCTAGCCCCAAGGGAACCCAACCGGGCGCGTCTTTCGTCATGCGGTAGACATCTGGCTCGCGATTGGGAGGATTATTTCATCGCTAGGTCACAGACGGCCTTGGCTGACCCGGTTCTTGACAACAGGCTGATATCACCCTAATATCTAAACATGGTCGAAGTCCGCCTTTCGCCTGAAGCTGAATCCGACAAAGAACGGCTCCCTACCCAGATGAAATACCGGCTGGGTGACGTTCTTGAGCGCCTAGAGTCGTGGCCTCAGGTATCCGGAGTTAAATGGCTAAAATACGAGTGGGCGGGCTATGCTCGCATCCGTATGGGTGATTGGCGGGTGATCTTAAGGATTGAAAACGATGTGCTAGTGGTTCGCATCAAGCACCGTAGCGAAGTTTACGAGGGGTAGGAGGACAGCATGGCCGTTGGAACGTTGGTGATAGATAATGCGGAGTTTGTGGTGGTGCCCAAGGCTGAATGGCTTCGCCTATTGGGCAAGACCGCGCCCGATGCGATTTCTCCCGCCCGTCAGAGCGTGCGCGAAAGCATTGGTCGCGATCTGCGTAAGGCTCGCGACGCTGCCGGGCTGACTCAGGCTGAACTTGCCAAGAAGCTTAAAAAGTCACAAGCGATGGTGAGCGGGGCGGAGAATGGCACGGTCAAGACCGGCTGGCCCTATGCAAAGGCCGTACTGAAGGCCTGTGGGCTTCCCGAGGACTGGATGGCCCCGAACTGAGCCCGGGCAAAACCAAGCATCCCCATTTTCGTCCGCCCAACTTAGCCGTTTTCAACCCGAACCCAACCGTGCGGTCTTCCGTCATGCTGTAGGCATCCGAGCCCCGGTTGGACCGGCTTCCTTCCATCATTCGTTCTGAGCGGAAAAACATGAATCCAAAAAACCTAAAGCATGCACCGGGTCGCGCGCTGCGGCGCGGGCTTCTGACGTGGGCGGCTTGGGGTGCAGCGGCTTTTGGCGCGGCGCCGGTGGATGGCTATCGCGTGGTCCACACCTATCCCCACGACCGCACGGCCTTCACGCAAGGACTGATCTATCTGGATGGCGCGCTGTATGAAGGCACCGGGTTGAACGGTCACTCCACCCTGCGCCGGGTGCGACTTGAGACGGGCGAAGTGGAGCGCTCGACTCCGCTCAATGAACAGTATTTCGGCGAGGGCATTACCTCTTTCGGGGATCGCCTTTACCAGCTCACGTGGCAGTCCGGGGTGGGCTTCATCTATGACCGTGCAAACTTTAAACCCCAAAAGATGTGGAACTACACGGGCGAAGGCTGGGGCCTGACGCAGGATGGCTCACGCCTGATCATGAGCGACGGCACCGAGTACCTGAGATTTTTCGATCCGAATACCCTGCAACAAACGGGGCGCATTCGCGTGATGGACGCGGGGCAGCCCGTGGATAAGTTGAACGAGTTGGAATTCGTGAAGGGCGAGATCTACGCGAACATTTGGCAGACTGATCGCATCGTCCGCATCTCGCCGAAAACCGGCGCGGTGCTCGGCTACGTGGACTTGGCGGGATTGCTGGGGGACATGGACCGAGCCTTCAACGTGGATGTGTTGAACGGCATCGCCTATGACGCCGCGAAAGACCGCCTGTTCGTCACCGGAAAACTCTGGCCGAAACTCTTTGAAATTAAAATCGTGAAGCGGGGAAAAGTGCCGAAAAAATAAAAGCGATCACGCGGAGGGTAGCGGAGAAGGGACGGAGGGTAGGGGAGGAAAAGAGTCGGTTCTGAAATTGCTTTTCTCCGCTTCCCTCAGCTTCTCCGCTGCCCTCCGCGTGGTGATCCTTTTCTTTAAGCCCAGAGCCTGCTTTTATTCTCCGAGATCCGCCGCGCCGATAGCCGGGTTGATCCAGATGCCGCTGATGCGTCCCCAGAGGGAGCTGAAGCCGGGGCGCAGCTTGCCTTCGGTCTGCAAGTACAGAATTTCCGTGTCCAGCTGCTTGTCCACCATCTGCTTTTGCAGTTCGGCGATGAGCGCACGGCGCTGTTCAAACGTCATGGCAGGGGCTGGTGTGCGGCTGCTGATTTTGGCGGCCCAAAGGTGGCCGTCTGTCCCCCAGATCGGCGCGGTCACTTGACCGATGGGCGACTCCAATAAGGCTTTGCGGATGCCTGCGACGCGAGCATCAGGATAGGTTTGAACGGTGATATCCGATTGGGTCCTTAATCCGTCTACGGTCTTCAAATCGCCCCCCTTGAGCAGGGCTTGGGCTTTGTCGAGAAGCTGGCGGCGGGCTTCTTCCTGCTTCCAGGCCTCTAAGATCTTCGGTCGGATTTCGGCCAGGGGTGGCACAGTGCCGGGCAGCTCTGAGACCACTTTGAAAACCACAAAGGTGCTGCCCGCATTCTGCACCTTGGAGATGTCACCGATTTTGAGCTTGAACACTTCACTGATCAACATACCGGCAAAGGGAATGCCTTCGATTTGAGCGGATGGTTCATTCAGGAACGCCTTGCTGTTCTTTACCGGGATATCCAGAGCCCGGGCAGCGGCGCTGAGATCTCCGCGATCCCCGGCGCGCTTGCGCAGGGTCTCCAGTTGATCCTTGGCTCGACTAGCAAAGCGATCTTGAATGAGCTCGTTGCGCAGGGTTTCCTTCACCTCGTCGAAGGTCTTGGTGCGACGACCTTCCAACTTGATGATGTGAATGCCGAAATTGGTGCGGACCGGCTGGCTGATTTCACCTTCCTTCAGCGTGCTGGCGGCATCCTCAAAGGGCTTCACCATGGAACCACTCTTGAACCAACCTAGGTCGCCTTTGTTCCCTTTGTTGCCATTGTTATCTTTGGCGCTGGGATCTTCGCTCAGCTCTTCGGCTTTTTTATTGAAGTCCCCGCCTTTGACCAACTCGGCACGTAACTTGGTTGCTTTCTCGGTGGCGGCGGCGAATTCTTCGTCGGTCTTGGCCTTGAACAGAATGTGGCTGGCCTTCAATTCGGAGTACCCTGCCTTTTTGGATTCGTAGGCGGCCTTGATGGCGGCGTCATCGGGATTCAGGGACGTGCCGAATGAGGCGATGTCCTTCGCGGCGAACTGGATGGTGCGGCGCGGCCCCTGCTCGAATTTCTTGCCGGAAGCTTTCAGAAAAGCGTCTAGCTTGGCGTCGCCGGGATCGGCAATGGCGGATGCATCCGGCGCGAGGTTAATGGATTCAAAAGAGATCTTTTCGTTGCGGGCGCGGTTTTCCGTGTTGATCCAAGCCTGGTCCACAGGCATTTCCGCGCCAAGCTGGGCCTGGAGTTTTTGCTCCGTGAGGCGGTCTTTGGACTGGCGCTCGAATTCCTTGAGTGAGGTCTGGCTCTGCTGGAGAATGCGATCCACTTCGTCTAAGGGCCGCAAGGTTCCGTCAGGGTTCTTGAAGAATTCGTAGCGTTTCAAGGTGTTCAGCAAGTCTTCGCGGACTTCTTGATCCGTCACAATCACATGGTGGCGGTCGGCCTGAACCTCTTTCAGGGCCTTGTCCACTAGCATCCGAAGGGCGGTGCTCTGGGCATAGGCCAGGCCTTCGTCGCTTTGGGCTTTTTCACCCATGCCGCGCTGGATGTACAGCGTGTTGAGGTCGAGCTCACGCTTGAGAATTTCCTGGCCATAAACCCGCGCCACGACATTGTCGGGGGCCTCGGCTTTGCCGCTGGGGGCAAGGTAGGCCACCATGCCCACGAGCGTGAGGGACATCAGAATCATGGTGGGGGTCTGGTTGCCTTGGAAGGCCTTGCGGAAATTACGGAGCATGCAGAAACTCTCCAGGATTGGACCCGGCCCTTTCTCCCCGCAAACCGCAGGGCAAAGGGGCCATCGGCCCGAATCTTCAAGCTTATCAAAAGAACGCCCGGTCGCTAAACTGAAAGGCTGAGGAATTCATGGCCATTCGTCCGGTACTCACCTGGGGAGACCCCCGACTCAAGATTGATAGCGCCGATGTGTCTACGTGGACGCCGGAGCTGGATCAGCTCGTGGCCGATTTGTTCGATACCGCCATTGATGAAGAAGGCGTCGGCCTGGCGGCCCCGCAGGTCGGTGTGAACCTCAACATCGCCGTGATTGATTGTTCCTCTGGCGAAGATCCCTCCCAAAAAATCGTGCTCATCAATCCCGAAATCATCGCTGAAGAGGGAAGCCAAGTGGGGCCCGAGGGCTGCCTGTCCATCCCCGGCATCCACGAAGTGTTGGAGCGGCCTCAGAAGGTCACCATCAAGAACCGTCATCCCGATGGAACCTGGGTGGAGTTGCAAGGCGAAGACTTAATGGCAAGGGCTTTTTGCCACGAGATAGATCATTTGCGCGGTCGGTTGTTCGTTGAATATTTCGGGCCCGTAAAACGCCAGTTCATCCAACGCAAATACCAGAAGCAGCGCAAGGCCTCGTGACTCGCATCGCCTTTCTGGGCACGCCTGAAGTCGCCGTTCCGGTGCTCCGGGCAATGGCCCACGGGCATAGGGTGGACGCGGTTTTCGTGAATCCTGATCGCCCGGTGGGGCGGGGACGGGTTTTGACCGCACCGCCAGTGAAAGGCGTGGGTCTGGAACTGGGTTTACCGGTGCACCAACCTGTGCGCTGGAAGACCGATGAAACCCACGCGCTTTGGAAGTCCTTGAACCTTGACCTGGCCATCGTAGTGGCCTATGGCCACATCCTGCCCGCTTGGATGCTAGATTCCTGCGTCTTGGGTGTCTGGAATCTACATTTTTCTCTGTTGCCTAAATGGCGGGGCGCCGCGCCAGTGAATTTCGCGATCATGGCGGGAGATGATGAAACGGGTGTGAGCTTGATGCGTTTGACACCGGGCCTCGATGAAGGTCCCGTGTTGGCGCAATCCCGTTGCCCCATCTCCATGACAGACACGGCCGAAGGGCTGCTGGCCCGGCTTTCGGGAGATGCCGCTGCGCTATTGCTCGACCATCTCCCGGCCCTGCTCAGGGGTGACGTGGCGCCGGTTCCGCAAAATGAAGCGGGGGCCACCTTCGCGCCGAAACTTTCCAAAGAAATGGCGCGGCTTGATCCAACCAAACCCGCCCTGGACCTGCATCGTCAGATTCGCGCCTTGCAGCCCTGGCCCGGTGTGGAGCTACCGGTTCATGGTCAAAACCTCAAGATTATTTCGGTGGGTGAGTTAAGCCCCAGCGACGATCCACCGGGAACCCTCCGCTGGGACAAGGCCCACGCTTGGCTCACCGCCGGAGATGGTCATGCCCTGCAACTCATTTTGTTGCAGCGACCGGGCAAGCCCGTGCAGCCTGCGTTGCAGGCCCTACAGCCCTGGGGGAACCAAGGGCAGATAACCTTGCCCCCGATAACTTTGCCGTAGATAACTTTGCCGTGGTTGCATCACCTATCACCCCGGATTTTGCGTTTGTGCTCAAGGTCAGAAGGCATCAGGCCTCTGGCTTCAGGCTTCGTTGTTGATTTTGGATGGGCCATCTTGCACACATGCATG
>JAYVXV010000191.1:0-5454 GCA_043784905.1 Holophagaceae bacterium
AAGCAGGGCCATGCACAACTCCCATCAATCCCGTCAATCCCATCATACTGGTCCATCCTAGCTAGAAGATGCATGTGACGGTTTTTTGGCTTTACATCGTGAGCCTCAACCGTACGCTCTTAGGAAACCGGATTACTCATGAACGCACTACACAGACTTCATTGGTCCACCTTGGGCGAGTCCAGCGGTGGTCTGGAACACGCTTGGGCCGCCGCCTGGGAAGTTTCCCTGGATCGGGGGGCCGCGCCTGCCTTGCCGCCGAGAGAGGCTGACCTTTGGGCGATTTCCGCCAGTGCCGCAGAACCACCGGCAGCCTTAGTCCGGCTGATGAGCGAGGTGGGCGCGCTGCCCATTTTGTTGTTGAGGGCTCCCTCGGCATCGCCGCTCAGTCCCGCTGCACTGGCGAGCTGGGGTCGTCTGGGTTCTGTACGCTGGGGCCTACTATCTGATGATGTACCGGGTCCGGGACTGAGACCCCTGAGCAGCGAGGCCCCCCCTTTCACCCCCTCCCAAGCCTTGGGCCTGGGATTGGTGGGCATGGGCCTGGGAATGCAGAGCGTGGTGGCAAGGGCCCGCGCCGCTGCCGCCACCCGGGCCACGGTCCTGCTCACAGGAGAAAGCGGAACAGGGAAGGAAATCATCGCCCGGGCCATCCATCACTTGAGTGAAGATCGGGACGAGCCCTTCATCGCGGTCCACTGCGGCGCGATCCCCGAGAACCTCGTGGAGTCCGAACTATTCGGCTACAACAAGGGGGCTTTTACGGACGCCCGCAAGGACACGCCGGGCAAGTTCCGCGAGGCCCACGGCGGCACCATCTTTTTGGACGAAGTGGGCACCATGCCCTTGGCCGCCCAGGTGCGGCTGCTTCGGGTGTTGCAGGAGCGGGAGGTCCAACCCCTGGGGGGTGGATCGCCTGTTAAGGTACAGGTCCGGGTCGTGGTGGCCACCAACATAGATCTATGGAAGAAGGTCCAGGATGGCGATTTCCGCGAGGACCTTTTCTATCGCCTAGAAGTGGTTCCCATCGCCCTCCCACCGCTAAGGGACCGCCGGGAAGAGATTCCCTTTCTGGCCCAACATTTTCTCAACCGCAAGGCGAGGGAACACGGCCTCTACCCGAAAGCCCTGCATCCCAGCGTGGATCCTTTGTTGATGGCTCAGCCCTGGGCGGGCAACGTGCGTCAACTGGAGAACGCCATCGAGCGGGCCATCGTGCTATCGGGGTCACGTCCCGTTCTGACCCGGCAAGATTTCGCTTTTTTGATGGAGCGCACCGGGGGCGTCGCACTCCCCGAAGAGCCCATGACGAGATCTCAGATGTCCATCGGCCTGGACTCGGCCGTAGCCGCCGGGGCACCCGACCACGAAACCCCGTCAACCGCTTCGCTTCTGAATATTCCACCGGACGGACTCGATTTGAATCACGTGGTGTCCGAGGTGGAACGAAATCTAATGCTTCAAAGCCTAGCCATCACCCGCGGCAATAAAAAAAGAGCCGCCGAGCTGTTAGGCCTAAAGCGCACCACATTCCTGGAAAAAATGAAGCGGTTGGAACTGGAGGACAACCCAGAAGAAGAGCCCATTTGAGACTCCGGGCAGCTCCGAGAATACGAAAATCAATTTTATTGGCGTTTTTTTGCTACCCGGCGTAAGCCGACCTTAGGCGTGGAGCATTGTGGAACGCTTGTATGCCGCGTATGTTCTAAAGGTTACAAGAGAGAAAAATTTTCTTGTTTCCCTGTCTGCCCCATGAAATCATTGCCTCGGTTCCTCGGTAGCTCTGCCCCTTGAAATGACAACCTAACCTAAAAAACGGGTCATTCCACCCCATCCGTCCCTTGCTATTCTGGATGTTGGGTGCGAATCGATTGATTTTTCCAAACGGGGATTTGTTCCTCGAAATTTAAGGCCAAATCATTTTCAGCCGGGAGGCTTCGCTTCCCACCTTCAACGGAGGACTTTAATGTCTCGTCACCTCAATACCTTGGGTCGTATCACGGCCCTGCTCGTCCTGGGGTCCGCCGCATTGGTGGCCCAAGGTACTCAGACCGGCAGTATGACTATTGATGTCGTGGATGCTTCGGGGGCCTTGGTCTCCGGTGTCACGATTCGCCTCACTTCGGACAAACTTCAGGGCGTCAGGGTCGGCACCACCAACGCGGATGGTCGTTTCATTGCCCGCCTGCTGCCTCCGGGCAATTACGACATCCAGTTGGTCAAGGATGGTTTCCAGACCACCAAGGTGGCCCAGGCCATCGGTATTGACCAGAACTATCAGCCGCGCATCACCCTCCAAAAGACCGCTGAAGCCGTGGTCATCGTGACCGCTGCCGCTAGCCCTGCTGTGGACAAGTCGGATCTCAAGTCCGCCACCAACTACAAGATGGACCAGATTGATCGTCTTCCCAATGGCCGCACGATGGAGGCCGTGGCTTTCCTGACGCCCGGTGTCACGGGCGGCGTCGGTGGCCGTGTCCAGATTCGTGGCGCCATGACCTCCGCTAACCTCTACTTGGTAGATGGCCAGAACGTCGCAGACAACGCCTACAACAATCGCGGTGTCACCCTGATTGACGACGCCGTTGAAGAGACGCAGATCATTACGGGCGCCTACTCCGCAGAGTATGGCAATGTTGAAGGCGGCGTACTCAACGCCATCACCAAGTCGGGCAGCAACACCTTCTCGGGCATGCTGCGTTGGGATCTCACCAACCCTTCTTGGAATGCCTACAGCCCCAAGCTGGCCCGTTTCAGCACCACGGGTGTTGCCACCTTGGACAACAAGCTTAGCGAATTCAAGACCGTGACCCTTGGCGGATTCATTATTCCTGATCGTCTCTGGTTCTTCGCGGCTTACTATAAAACCGATTCCAATGGTTTTGGAACCATTTCTGGAAACGCCCAACCAGCGTTCCCATTGGGTAGCGACGGTGCGGGTGTCGCTTTCTCCACCAGCCTCAAGGAGATTCGCCGCAACTTCAAGCTGACTGGCGCGATTACCTCGGATCACACCATCGTGGCCGCTTTTGGCAATCAGCAGAACCTTCAGGGGAACCGGAACTATTCGGGGGGCTCCCTGGCTTCCTTGGATGACCAGAAGAACACCAGTGAATACTGGAACGTGGACCTGCGTTCGGTGTGGTCCCCTTCCTTCACCACGGATATCCGTTACGGCGAAAAGAAGCAGCTGTTGTCAGCCGGTCCCAACTCGGGCAACGGGTTGAGCCCCATCTACAACGATGTAGATGGCCTCTTTTACCAGAACGGCATCTTCAATTCCCAGGATGGTGGTGACCAACGCAATAACAAATCCTTTAACGCCAAAGCTTCCTACTTTTTCGATGGCGCCGGTCAGCACCAATTGGACTTCGGTCTGGATTACCTGAAGGGTTTGGCCACCGCTCGCAATGAACAATCTGTCAACAATATCATCTACGAAGTGGCTAGCCTCAGCCTCGTCAATAAGACCGGCGAAGGTTCCGCGATCTGGACCTTCCAGAGCGCCGTGGGTACCGCTACTAATGAATCCATTGGGTTCTACGTGAATGATAAATGGCAGCTCAACCCGCACACCGCCCTTCAGTTGGGCGTCCGCTGGGACAAGTACACCGCCAAGAAAGAAAACGGCAACACTTCCGCCTCCGCCAGCGGCATCTCTCCCCGCCTTGGCATCAAGTACGACCTCTTCGGGGATTCCAAGTGGCTCTTTGGTGCTTCGGCCGCTCGCTACAACGGCAAGGTACTCGATGCCATCGCCAACTCGGTTACCAACCAGGGCAATCCTACGGAAATTGATTACGCCTACACTGGCCCCGGTGGCCAGCAGCCCTGGAGCGTGATCAGTAATCCCGCTAACTATGACTACACGGGGAACGGCATCGTTTACTTCAACGATCCCTCCCTAAACGTGAAGCTCACCTCTGGGATGAAGAGTCCTCATGTGGACGAGTTTCAGGTTTCCGCCGCCTACTCCTTCACCAGTCCTATTATTGGTGATGGTTTTGTCAGTCTGACTGGCGTCAACAAGAAGTGGTCAGATCTATTGGATTACAGCATCGGCAACAATGGCACCGTCACCGACGCGGCAGGCCAGTCCCACTTTGTTAAGGTCTGGAACAACAGCCCCGTGGCCGAGCGTAAATACCAGGGCCTCGAGCTCCAGGCTCAAGCCTCCAAGGGCGCTTGGTTTGCCCAAGGCAATATCAGCTGGAGCTCCTTGAAAGGCAACTACGAGGGTGAAGGTACCAACCAGCCTGGCCGCGGTGAAGGCCTGCAGGCCTTCGACAATGTCAATGGCGTCCAGCTCTTTGATCGTAATGTGACGGCTGCCTATGGTGCCCTCGCGGGCGACGCCCCCATCACCATGCGTTGGACGGGTTCCTTTACCTCCAACAACGCCCTCGGCAAGACCGTGATCGGCTTGGTCTACCGCTTCAACTCCGGTGCTCACTATAGCGACACCCGTGTGATCACGAGGGCACAGCTCAATCCTGCGATCCCCTCTGAGTTCGGTAATTCTACGAACCAGTACCGTGACAACACCCGTGGGGCCTATGTCTTCCCGTCATTCTCGGTACTCGATCTCGCCATCACCCATGACTTCCCGCTCTTCAAGGTGAGCAACACACCCGTGAACGGGTTCTTCAAGTTGGTGATGACGAATTTCCTGAACCACCAGCAGATCCTGGCCTGGAATACCACCTCCAAATCCGCTATTGGTACTTATCTCACCAATGCGGTTGGCAGCGCTTGGCAGCGCGGTGCCACTTATGGCACTTCAACTGCTCCCAACTATGGCGCGGCTCGTGCCATCACGCTTTCCGCCGGCGTCCGTTTCTAAACTTCCACGTTTTATCCAAAAGGGCCCTTCGGGGCCCTTTTGGCGTTTTACCTTCGATTTGGTATTACCGCCTGACTAGCCCTTCGGATATACCCGCACGGCCTTCCACTGCTTGAGAATGACCTTTCCGGGCTCGAAGCCCCGGGGTTTGCTAACATCGGCCACTCGGCATAGGTGTACCTCAACTTTTCCGCCATCTCGGGCTTTGCTGTGGAAAGCGGCCAATTCGGCGGCGCGCTCGAAGACCACGCGGGGTGCGTCGCTGAGCTTGTCGGGATTGCGGATGATAACGTGGCTGCCGGGCACACCCGCCACATGAAGCCACCAATCCAGCGGTGCGGCCACCTTGAAGGTGAGGCGATCATTGTCCGCGTCGCCCTTGCCAATGAGCACCTCGAAACCTTCGATCATCACGGAGCGAAAGCCCTGGCCTTTGCCGTCGGCGCGCTTGATGGAGAAGTTTTTTTCTTGGGGTGGTTTCTGCTTCATGATTTTTTTGGATGTCCCGGTTGAAGGCAAGGCTGCGGCGCCGATTTCCGGCGCGCTCTCCAGGATATTCAATTGTCGTAAACGATCGGTTTCCAGGTAGGCCACCCGCGCCAATCCGCGCT
>JAYVXV010000192.1:0-16580 GCA_043784905.1 Holophagaceae bacterium
TTGATTGCAATCGGTGTGAACATGAAGAAGGCCCCCTTTCGGGGGCCTTCTTTGCGTGTCCCATCGAGATCAATCAAGCTTTGGCTGAGGCTTAAGCGCAATGCGATAGAGCACGATGCCCATGACCACGAAAGCCGCCGCGCCCAGAAGCTCGTAGGATGTGGCTCCCATGGCATGGGTCAGACGTTCCTCAAGGTTGATTCGGGTGAGGAAATTGTCGAAGCCTGGACTACCTCCAAGTTTCATCTTGTCGGCGGTGGCGGCCAGGATGGCCACCAGGACACCTGCTAAGGCACCGCCCGCCACGAGGCCCGTGGCAAAGAGATTGCCGGGGCCCAATTCATCCTCGGCCTCATTGTGGTCCTTGGACTGCCCGGCCTTGATCTTCTTATCGGCGAACCAACGCACCACACCGCCAATAAAAATGGGCAAGGTCGTGGACAAGGGCAGATAGGCGCCCACCGCGAAGGCCAGCGAACGCACCTCACAGAGTTCCATGGTGATGGCCGTGAAGACGCCCACCAGCACGAACTGCCAGTCCAGGTTGCGGGCCAGCAGACCCTTGATGAGCGTGGCCATAAGCGTGCCCTGGGGCGCGGGGAATTTGTCGCCGCCGATGGCATGGACCATCAGGCCCGTAGCTGCATCAATGTGCGCATTGTCTAATACCTTCACGGTGATGCCGATGGCCAAGGCTGCGGCTACCGCGCCGATCATCAGGCCGATCTGCTGGTACTTCGGCGTCGCACCCACCAGGTAGCCGGTCTTCAGATCCTGCGAGGTCGCACCCGCGTTAGCAGCGGCGATGCAGACGATGCCGCCCACGCAAAGGGCCATGGGTTGATAGATATCGCCGGTCCAGCCGATGCCAACAAAAATCAGGCAGGTGGCCATGAGCGCCGCGATGGTCATGCCGGAGATCGGATTCGAGGAGCTGCCGATGATCCCTACGATGCGGCTGGACACCGTCACAAAGAAAAACCCGAAGGCCACCATCAGCACACCCAGCAGGATCTTGCTGAAGATGCCGCTACCGGGGATGAAGGGCAGCAGCGCCAGGATGACGATGAGGCCGAGGGAACCGAAGATCACGATGGAGAGGGGAAGGTCGTGCTCAGTGCGCTTCACGCCGCCACCGCCGACGCCCTCTTTCATGCTGCCTAAGGCGCCCTTGAAGGCCGAAATGATGGTGGGGATGGTCTTGAGCAGCGTGATGAAGCCGCCCGCCGCCACCATGCCGGCACCGATCTGGCGCACGTAGGCGTAGTAGATGGCCCGGTTCAATTCCGTGAATTCATGCGTGAGCGGGTTCCAGCCGTACTTACCGGCGATGGCTAGATCCTTCATGTAGCCGAGCTTCACCAGCTGGGTGGCGATGGTGTCGCCGGGGACCAGGGAAGCCAGCAGCGGAATAATCCCGAGCCAGGCCAGGACGCCACCCGCCACCAGCAGTCCGCCGTTTTTGATCCCCAGGATGTAGCCTACGCCCATGTATTCAGGCGTGATATTGGCGTTGACCGTGGCCGCCGGAAATATCTTGGATTTCATATCGGACACCCATGTCGGGGTTTCTGAGATGACGTGCAGGATGAGCTGCCCCACGGCGTAGAGCAGGCCGAAGCCCAGACCCATGTAAGCGGTCTTGGCCATGTCGCCGCCCTTTTCGCCCGCGATCAGCACCGCCGCGCAGGCTGTGCCTTCGGGATACGGCAACTCCGCGTGTTCTTTCACGATGAGCGCCCGGCGCAGCGGAATCATCATCAAAATGCCCAACACGCCACCCATCAAAGCCAGCGTGAAGATCGTCCAGTAGTTAAAGAAGCTGGCGCCATTGGCCCCCGGCGTCAGGAACAGAAAACCCGGTAGGGTAAACACCACGCCCGCAGCGATGGATTCACCAGCGCTGCCGATGGTCTGCACGATGTTGTTTTCCAAAATGGTGGAACCACCCAGTTTCTTGAGCAGCGAAATGGCCAGCACCGCGATGGGGATCGAAGCCGACACCGTGAGGCCCGCTCGAAGCGCGAGGTAGACCGTCGAGGCCCCAAAGATGATCCCAAAAAGGGCGCCAAAGATAATGGCTTTGGGCGTAAATTCAGCCACCTGCTCGTCATCGGCTACATAGGGTTTGAACTGGACTTCGTCGGACACAAATCCTCCGGGGTGAACACAAGTTTGCAATGGGTGCGAAACCTCGATCCTACCTGGACTTTGAGGCATACCAAAGCGGGATCGGATTCTTCCACTATTAGGGGCCATTCGGGCGTCCACCGCTGCTTTCCTGCCGTGCTTTCCGGGGTGGCCCTTTACCCCGGATTTTGCAGTTGTCATTGTTCCAGGCCGCTTCAGGCCTCGGACATCAGGCCTCGTTGTCGTGGGTCGCTATCGCATGCAGGTGTGCAAGATGGCCCATCCAAAATCAACAACGAAGCCTGAAGCCAGAGGCCTGATGCCTTCTGACCTTGAGCACAAACGCAAAATCCGGGTTTACCGCCCCTTACGCCGTTCTCGCCATTGGGACGACTTGGTTTTTTTGAGACGACGGTTTGATGGGAAACTGGGTGGATGGATAGCCTCATCACCAGCCGCGCCAATCCCCGATTCAAGGCGCTGAAAGCCCTGCTCCAAGCCTCGGGAGTGGCGCGCACCCACACGTTGTTGCTGGGGGAAAAACTCATTGAAGCCTGGCGCGACGCGCCCCACGCATCTCGCCTAGTCCCTGAATGGCTGCTGCTCACTGGAGGACATGAACAAACGTCCCTACTGCCGGAGTTTTCCGCTTCGATTCTCTACTTGGGTGAAAAGCTCATGGGGGATCTCACGGATTCCAGCAGCCCGCCCGCCTGTGCTTTGCTCTTGGGGTTAGAGCCCGAGCCCCGCAGCCCTCTTGCAAATCGCGTCATCGTGCCCTGGGGCATTCAGGATCCAGGCAATCTCGGCGCCATATTCCGGAGTGCGGCGGCCTTCGGTTTCGAGGAAGCGCTGCTGGGCCCTGGGTGTGCCGATCCATTCAGCCCTAAGGCGCTGCGTGGCAGCATGGGCGCGGCTTTTTTGTTATCGGTTCGGCGCATGGGGAAGCTTGAACTGGACGCTGGAAATTGGTTCGCGCTGGATGGCGCGCCCGGTGCGATCCCACTCAACGACGCCGATCTTTCAGGGCCCTTGCGAATTCTCGTCGGGAACGAAGGTCATGGTTGGAAGCACGAATCCTTGCCTGAAACTGTGCAGCGAATGGCCATCCCCACTCGCGGCGTAGAAAGCCTGAACGCTGCGGTGGCTGCGGGCATCGCCTGTTACGAAGCCGCAAAAAGGTGGAGCGAATGAAGCAATCCCCATGGATGAATCTGACTGCATCATTGGGTCTCGGATTGATATTGGCGACCGCCTACCTGTTGCCGTTCCGTGGCGTGGCCCCGGTGGAGTCCTCGCTGGTGATGGTCTTCGCGGTGCTGACGATGAGATGGGCCCTCGATCCTGAGCGCAAGATCGGTTGGCTTTATCTCGCCATGTTCACGGCGGTCGCCGTGGCTTTCTTTTGGATGCCCGGCACCATCAAGGCCAAAGGAAATTTAGACTGGCCCACCGCCGCCTTCGCGGGCCTGCTGTTTTTCGCTTACGAATCTTTTGGTACCTGGCTTGTCTGGTTATTCATTCGGCGGATGTACCGTCGCACCGGGAGCCCTTTAGCGACCGCCTTTGCGGCAGGGCTCGGAACCCTGGTTTGGGAATACTTCGCCTTTCATGTCTACGAATGGAGCTGGTCTGCACCCTTGAGCGGCTGGCCCATCCTTTCCCGCAGCGCCGCTTTTCTCGGCGCCTACGGCATTTCGGCAACGCTCTGGGCCTTCGCCGCTTACGGCATGGCGCGCCGCCTCGAAGGCAAATCCTGGCTGGTTTCAGCTCGCGCGCCGCTCCTCTACATCACAATGCTGGCGGGCCTCTCAGGGCTATGGTACGCCCTGCCCCGCGACCGTGCCGAACGCCTCGACATCGTGATGGTGCAGCCCAATTTTGAAGCGGGCCTGCGTCGCCCCGGCATGGAAGAGGACCTGTGGCGCCTCACGGACCAGGCCTTGCACGAGGCCGGTCTGCCCAAGCCGGAACGCCAAACCCTGGTGGTCTGGCCTGAAAGTTCGGTGCTGGGCCGCGATGATCGTCGGCCCGATGCGCGCATGCAAATGGAGGCCAAAAATCGAGGTGTAGCCTGGCTCTTCGGCACCGAAGGCGGACTCTTAAATCTGGTGCGCGGCGAGTCAGATGGAAAGCCTAGTTACATCCAGGCCAAAATCTATCCCATGCCCTTCGGAGAGCGGATGCCAGGGCCACCTTCGATGCGGCACTGGATGGATCGTACCTTTGGTTTTCTTAGCGCTGAACCCGGCGAATTGTCTGAGCGCAGCAGTTTCTCATTTCACACGCCGCAGGGAGAATTGAAAGTCCACGCGCTCATTTGTAGCGAAGCCACCATGCCCTTGCGCTGCCGGGATGGGCTCGTCATGGCCGGGGGACAATTGCTGGCGAATCTCACCAACGATGGTTGGTTTGAACACACCCCTGCAACCAATCTACACACCGCTGAAATCCGACTGCGAGCCGTGGAATTGGGCATCCCCATGGTGCGCTGCACCCTAACAGGAAAATCCGGCCTCATGCGTGAGAATGGTGAATGTGTCCTGTGGGGCGAACCCATGACGGAAGCCACTTACGTGTTCTCGTTAGCCTGGAGCCCCGTCCACACCCCGGCCCGCAGTCCCTGGTTGTTTCGAGGCCTGGTGGGGTTTTTTCTGCTCGGCACCCTCTCATTCGGATTTCAGAAAAGGACACCACCGTGAATGACCTCGCCACTCCTGATGCCATTCCCACCTCCAAAGGGATCGTTGCTTTTGCGGATGAAACCTGGCGCCTGGACCCCAAAGAGCTCCAGGTTTTCTTTCAAGCTGAAGCTGTTTTCTGGACCGCCAACCGCACCCTTGAACAGTGGCGATTATTGTTGGCCTCCTCGCGCCTCCTCACCGCCCGACTCCAACCAGATGAAGGCCGCGGTGGGCGACTTGTGGGCACCACCCGCTTGTGGTCGGACCACGCTTACGAGGCGAAACTGTATGACGTGGTCACCGCCGAAGACATGATGGGTCGCGGCATTGCCACGGCATTGGTGAAGTGGGCGCTCCGTCACCCGTGGGTGGGCGATGTGCAGCGATTCGTCCTGGAGACCCGCGACGCAGTGAACCTATACCCTCGCTTTGGATTCAAGCGCTCCGAAGAAGTCTCGACTGTTCATATGCGAGTGGGAGTATCTGAACTACGCGAACTGGGGCTGCGCAAATGATGCCTTTAATTCTCGCCTCCAGCTCACCCCGCCGCAAACAGTGGCTGGAATCCCTGCGCATCCCCTTCGAGATTGAGGCGCCGGACATTGACGAGACACCACGCGCCGATGAAGATCCCGAAGACTTGGTACTGCGCCTGGCCAAGGGCAAGGCCGATGTCATCGCTTCCGCGCATCCCGGTCGCTGGGTGCTGGCGGCAGACACCACCGTGGCCGTGGATCATCACACCCTCAACAAACCCGTGGACGTGGAAGACGCCGTGCGGATGCTCTTGCTCATTCAAGGTCGGCGGCACGAAGTCCACACGGGGATGTGCCTGCAACGGGACGCGGAGATCCACGCCTTCGTGGACACTGCCAAAGTGCATCTGCGCGCGATGACTGAGACCCAAGCTCGATGGTACGTTGCCACCGGCGAACCCATGGATAAGGCCGGCAGCTACGCGGCCCAAGGCATCGCCGCACTTTTCATTCAGCAAATCGAAGGCAGCTTCGCCACAGTGATGGGCTTGCCAGTAGAAAAGATGGGTGTGCTGATGCAGAAACTCGGGTTACTGAACGAGTGGATCGAAATGCCGAGATGAACCCGGATTTTGCAGTTGTCATTGTTCCAGGCCGCTTCATACCAAGTTGCATTCAAAAAGATAAAAATTCACCACCAAGGCACGAAGACACCAAGAAAAAACCAAAGCTCCATCATCAGTGTCCTCGGTCCGAAATTGCTTCGCGAGGCGCGTAGCGCCTGCGGGCCGAAGGCCCGCAAATTCAGGCGGTCCGGCGCGGATCACATTAGGGGCGCTTAGTGAATCGCCAGTGCATTTCTGGCGGTTCAGTTAGCGCCCTTTATACCCTTGGGCACCGAGGCGTGAGGCTGTCGCCGGACCGCCTGAATTTCATCCGCGAAGCTGGCACATGATGGGTCTCTTGGTGCCCTTCGTGTCTTGGTGGTTCTAATCTTTTGATCGCGACTTGGTATCAGGCCTCGTTGTCGTGGGCCGCTATCGCATGCATGTGTGCAAGATGGCCTATTCAAAATCAACAACGAAGCCTGAAGCCAGAGGCCTGATGCCTTCTGACCTTGAGCACAAACGCAAAATCCGGGATGAAAAACAACCGCGTGAAGGTGAAGGAGAAAAGATTGTTTTGATCTTCAGATTTTCTTCCCAGCCTTCGCACCTTCACCACCTTCACGTAGACAGCATTTTGGGGTGCCCTCAATCCTTGAATTCGTCCTTGCCGTCTTTCTTTACATCCTTGGGATTGAAGTCTTCCATCATGCGGTACTTCACGCCTTCCACATCCTTGAACTGTCCAGCGCGGATAGCCCAGAGCGCGAACATGACGAAGCCTACGGCAAAGGCCAAGCCGACAGTGGTGAAGACGATGATGAGGGTCCAGTGCGTAGTTTCCACTTGCCCCCTCCTTTCTGGGTGATGAACCTGGGCCTAATTCGCAACCAGGAAGAGGTTCATCTTCCAGGCGACGAGCAGAGGCACGGTCATGATGAGGATGAACATGATGAGGCAACGGACGAGAATCCAGTTCTCACTCAGGATCTGGCGCACTGAAATCGGTGGCTCTACAGCCGATTCTTGCTGAATTTCTTGTTCGGGAATGGTGGTTTCGGTCATCGGAAGCCTCTCTTAGCCGTCGTTCAAGATTAATCGGCTGATGCCTGGCGCAGGAATGGCATTAGCTCTCGGCCACTTCGCCGAACATACCAACGAGGGCAAGGACGCCGAAGAAGAAGAGGTAGAAAAGCACGTAGCGCAGCATGACGGTGTAGCTGCGGATTTTTGGTTCTGCGGCTTTCTTGGGGGCGGCCATTTCGACTCCTACAAAATCACAGATTTTCAGTGGCAGTTTTGAAGTCCGCCAGAGCGTCCAGGAAGGGTCGTTTGTCCTTCATGGTGAAGAAAAACATCCCCACTTTCCGCTTGTCCGTGGACTTGCGCAGCTTGGGATTGCGCTCACCTTCGAGCCGCTCACGGATCATGATGTTGCCCGTCCGATAATGGCAGTCGTTGATGGCACACCCGCACACAAAGGTCGCGTCCGCGCCATTCGCCAACGCCAACTCCATTTGGGTGGGCTTCACCATCCCCGAGCAAGGCAGGATGATGATTTTCGTTTCGGGATCATCGGTGAGCGCCCGCTGCGCATCAATCATTTCCTGAATGGGGATGCTGCGTTCGCAGACAAATCCGACGATGACACGGGGTTTCTTGCCGTTCTCTGTCCTGGGGGTTTCCATCATCTGATCACTCATTGAGCACCTCCGGCTGCGCCCGTCTTCAGGAGAGCCAACACATCGGCCTCAATGGTCTTGGAGTGAGTGTTGGGCAGCTCGATGGCCTGGAAAGGACAAGCCCCGACGCAGACGCCGCACTCCGAACAACGGGGAGCAAATACCACCGCGATGAGTTTGAACTTGGAGCCCGGCGCACGCTCTTGCATGGTGATGGCTTCAAAGGGGCAGTCCAGGGCACAGAAGGTACAACCCGTGCACTTGGCTTCGATGACTTCCGCGATGTTATCCCGAGCATCCTTCGGATAAAACGGCGCCACCAGTAGCAAAATCGTCGCGCCGCCCAGGATGATCCAGGCCCATTCCACACCAACTTTTTGAATCAAATAATAAGGGAATAGGTACCAGGCGTCATAGCGGATCGTGTCCACCAGTACCCCGATCTGAGCCGGCGCATCGGAAGCAATGTAGCGCGCATCACCCACCAGCGACGGGTACTTCGCCACCAGTTCTTTAGTGATGTTGATGGCCGGGAAAGCGCCAGCCGCCACCAAAATAAATCCGAAGGTGAGGAAATTCACCGCCCGGCTAGGCGTCACAACGGGCAGTTCCAGGCGGATAAAATGCATCCAGATGAGCCAGAAAATGAACGTCGCACCGCCGATGTGGAAGAAGAAGAAACGCGTCAGCGTGAAGTCGCGAATGGCCTCACCACCGATGAAGAAGGTGGACAGGCTGTGGCCAATGAGCGGCACGGCCTGCAACCAACGCTGGGTCGCAACCACCAGATAGTAGGCGCGTGCGTCCCAGACCAATAGGTAACCCGTGATGCCCACAAAGAGCACACAAATCAGCAACAACACGCCTGAAACCCAAGGCAGCCAACGCCAGGCGCGATGGCGATCCGTGAAGTACACACGAAGCATGTGCAGCACGGTGGTGATCATCATGGCGGCGGCGCCCCAGCGATGGATGCCACGCACCACGGCGCCATATGGAATGCCCGTAGATTGGGATATGGCCACGGTCTGCCAGGTGCTCTGGCCATTCTGCATAACCTTGGCGAGCACGGGCAGCGAGGTGATGTAGTTCACCGAGGTCCAGGCCCGGTCCAGGGTCGGGATGTAATACATCCACAGCATGATCCCTGAAAAAATCAGGAACCAGAATGTATAGAGCGGAAGCGCCCCGTGGAAATACAGGGGATTGTTCTCCTGTGTGGTCAGAAAATTGATGCCTTTTTCAAGGCTGACCGTGAGGTTTTTCGTCAGGCTAAGAAATTTTTTGTACATCGGCAGGCCCCTATTCTTCCACGCGGGTCTTGGTGTACTTGAGATAGGCCGCGCCGATTTCCATGGCGGCCGCCCATACGAAAGCCCATCCCAGCCATCGGACCACATTGAACTGTAGGAAAGGATTCTCGTTGGTAGACTCGCCACCGCCCTCTCTCCCGTTGAGGTATTTCAAATGTGGGAGATCCTGAACCTTGGCCGGCAAAACCTTGTCAATGAGACGGTTGAGACCCGCAGGCATGGCATTGCGGGCGGGCTCGGTCAAAGGCGGCCCGTGCAGCACGTCATCCAATTCCGTCGCAATGCTGTTGGAGGCCAACACGTAGAAGATCCCCAGGCCCGTGACCAGGAAGATGGTGCCGAATACGTTGCGGGTTTTCACGGTCAACCCCTCGAAGAATCAGAGTGAATCAAAAAGAAATAGTCAGCCCAGCGGTCGAACCAAGGCCGTGGGACATTGAGGTTTCCCTTGGCCTTTTCCTCGGCGTAGATAACGATGGCGAGGCCCGTCAAAAGCAATAGAAAAATCGTTCCCGCGGTAACAATAGCCAGGTAGGTGAGCAAAGCCGGACCTGCGAAAAAAGCTCTCCAGCGGGCAATGGCTTGGCTCAGAAAAATGATTCCGAGGGCAACCCCGGTCCACTTGCTGAGTTTGATCCGCCGCCGGTCATACATGTCAGGCCCCCGCCACTTTTGGCTTGGCCGCCGCAGCTTTGGTGGCAGCCTTGGCAGAGGCTTCATCTTGCGCCGCATCCTTCTTCGCCGCCCAGCGGCTCAGGCCAATGGCGGTGCCTAACACCATGCAACCCAGCCAACCGAGAACGTGCAACTTCCACAGCTCCATGCCCGTGGGACGACCATTGGCAATGGCCGCAGCGGGGGTGTGCCATAAATTCATGGCAGGGCGGTTAATTTCCAGCCAGTCGTAAGCCTGATCCAAGGTCATGCCCTTGTGGCTTTCCATGAGCAGCGCCGCCGCAGCCTTAGCGGGTCGGTTCCATTCGCGGATGTCCCCGAAGTAGTGATACAGGGTGTTGGCGGTCATGGACAAGAACAGGAAAACCACAAAGAAAAGGTGGAAGGTCTCCCACCATTTTTTGTTGTCCCGTTTCATCACATAGGCCCAGTCCTGGAAGTACCCGATGAACAGAAACAAGCCCGCTGAGTAATACCAGAGTGGTGCGTCACGGTGGATGTCGGCGATGCTGTTGATGATGAGGAAGCTAAAGACGATGAAGTAGATCAGGCCGCCGATGCCAATCCAGTTGGCGATCTGTCGCTTCCCCCACTCCCGCTCAGGTCGCATATCCAGGAAGAGCGCCGCCAGCACCAGGGCCGGCACGCCCACCGTCAGCACCGTGGCGAGGTAGGGGTCCTGCAATTTCAACATGTGATACATGGCCAAGAAGTACCAGTCCGAAAGAATCGGGTTGGGGGTCACTTCAGGATTCGCCGGACTGCCTTGGGCCGCCGGAATCAGAATCACCACCGCCAAGATCACCATGAAGACCGCGAACTTGGCCCAGTTGCTGATGTTCATGCGCTTGAAGCCACGGTGATAGACCCGCAGTTCAAAGAAAATCATGGGGATGAAACTCAGCATGAAATGAAATGAGTAGAACCGGGTCACGGTGGCGGGACCGATGGCCGTACCGCCCAGCAGGATCTGCGCGGTGGTCTTGCCCTGGTTGGTCCAGTTGATAAGATCGCCACCGGGAATCCAGCTCGGGTTCTTATCGAGGTAAGTCGGGAACGTGGCCATCACTTTCGTCGCCCACAGGGCGCGCTGGTTCCAGATCAACAAGTAGCCCGTGAGACCGGAGTACATCCCGATGATGAGCAGCAGCATCGCGATGATGAAGCTCAATTCGTAGGGTTTCTTATATTCGCCGGTGAACCAGATGCGGTAGCACTTCATGGTCGCGAGAATGATGAAGGCATCTGCGCCGTATTTGTGAAGCCCACGTGTGATGGCGCCCACTGGGATCACGCCCCATTTCCAGTTCGCTTGAATCTGCTCCACCGAGCGGAAAGCCTGATCCGTAACCGGGATGTAATAGATCATCAAGACGACGCCGCTGATAATCACAATCATCCAGACCCAATACCACATGCCACCGAGGGAATACCACGGGTTGGTCTTGGCTTTTTCGGTGTGGGATTCGTCGAAAAGATCCATCTTGTCCCAGCGTTCCACCACGAAGTTAAGAACCTCGCCCGGAAGGTCCAGGAGTTTGTGATAGAGCTGCCCCACCAAGCCGCGCCGGGGTAGCAGGTTACGGATGAAGCCGCCCAGGCGCGCCAATCGGCCAGGGCTCTGGTCTATCGTGAGCTCAGCCAACGCAGCCTCCATCAATGATTTGGTAATCCGTCAGGAATAGTTTCATCAACCCACACCACCACTTTCGGTGCCCGTAATGACGATCTGCCCATCCTTGATGTCAAAGGTCATGGAACGGGGCGGACGTGGCGCTGGCCCCGAAACCACCTTGCCGCGAAGCACCGTGCCGGTGCCGTTGTCCTGCTTGCGCGTGGGGTCGTAGACCGAGAGATGGCAAGGGCAGGCAAAGTAGGGATGGGTCGGTGCCGGGGGTTTGTAGTTGTAACCGCCGCCCAACTCCACTGGGTCCTTAATGAAATTGAACGTGCAGCCCAGGTGGGGGCAAATGCGCTGCACCACCACATACCAGGATTTCTGATCTGCGGGATTCACACCCGGAAGATCACTGGGAAGCCGCACGATAAAACCGGGAATTTTGGCGCCTTGGGTTTTTCGCGAGCTGTATTCCACCGAGGTGCGGACATAGATGAATTCTTTGTAATCCCAAGGATTTTTTAAATCCGCCACTTCGGCCACGGCCTGGTCTGCGCTGCCCGCCTGATCCGGCCCGGCCACCATAGATTTCAGGCCACCGGCCATGGTCGGTTTGAAAAAACGTGTGATGGCATGCATCGCCAGGATCGCGCCACCCAAAATCGGAATGGTCGTGACCCCTTTGAGAAACAGGCGTCTTTGATTTTCGTTCATCATGTCGCCCTCACTCGTGCTCGTAGGTCTTGCTGCGCACGCCATCCACCAACATCCACCGCTGTTCTTCGGTCAGGAGCCCACGCCACGACGGCATGGCCGACCACTGGTGGACGTAGAGACCCAGAGCCTGCGGGGACATTCCGTCCTTAACCGGCTGGGGTATGACGCGGAATTGTCCGCCTTCGGAAATGCGCCAGAAAAGAAACTCGTCGGTGGTTTCCGCGAGTGCCTTGCGATTCTGGAAATTGAAGGGCATGGGATTCAGCGTTTTGCTGAGAGGACCATTGCCTTTGGCGATGTCACCGTGACACACACTGCAATTCTCGCCATAGATTTTCCAGACATCCGCAAAATGCGAAATGCTTTTGCCGGCGATAGATCGGCTCCAAGCGTAATAAATGGAATCCCACACGGGCACCGGATCCCCGGGTGTGTAATCCAATCCACCGCGCTGGGTGAGGATGGATTCCTTCCAGCCCAGGCCCATCTGGTACTGCGGGTTGCCGCTGGCATCTTTAACGGGTTTCTTACCGGGTCCCAATACCGGACCGGGGTGCTGAATCATTTTCGCATTCGGTATGCCAAGGCCTTCGGGCATGGACCCGAAAGCGATGAGCTGGTAGAGCTGGCCGGGCGTGCGCTGATAGCGCCAGTCGCGGTCATAGAAATTGGGGGCATTTTGCGGCTTGGTCTCTGGCAGCCGACCTTGTTTCGTCAGATCCAAATGGACGGGCTGTGGGTCCTGAGGAAGGCTCGATTCCTTGGCCATGTCCGACTTTTCCTGGGCGGTGTAGTAAGTGCCGTGGCAAGACGCGCAATTGGCCGTGAAGACCTCGCGACCCTTGAGGGCCGATGGCATACCGAGGGGATAGAAAAATGAATCGGAGCCCGTCTCGAGTTCCGCCAACCCGCCGGCGGCGGCTTGGACCGGCTGAGATGGGGCGGATGTTTTGGTGGCGAGGCCTTCGTCAGAACAACCCACCGCCACCATGGCGGCGAGGGCCAACGATAGGGCAGAAAAGGGGATCAGCAGTTTGGATCGCATCATCGTCCCTTAGGTTCCACTGGGGCGGATCCAGGCGAGAACCGCCCAGACCAGGATGACAAGGAACATCATGACCAAGGCAAAAGGCGCTTTGCCGTGGCCGATCTTAGTGCCGGAAACTTCTTCCATCGGCTCTTCGTCGTGAGAATTTTTCATCGGGTCCGTAGCCATAGTGACCTCACTTGCCGGGAGCCGGGGACGGCTTCACGGACGGCGCGGGCGAAACTTTGGGGATTTCGCTGGCGGGGGTGGAAAAAGAGGGAGGAAGCGCGGGCATGGCTTGGCTTGGCATCTTGCCATAATCACTTTCAACACCCTTGAGTTTGCCCAGTCCCTTGTTCTGAGCGACGTACTTGAGGAATGCCGCCAAGGTCAGGCGCTGCTCGGGGCTCAGCGTGTACTCCCAACGAGGCATCTGCGTGGCGGGAACGCCGCGACTGATGCGCCAGTACCAGGTATCCACTTGGTAGTTGGCAAATTTATCCTCGTGAAAATTCGCGGGCCGTTTGGTCATGCCGAACGCGGCTTGGCCATGACCATTGCCCTCTAGCCCATGGCAGGCAGAGCACTCGCTATTGAACAAACCTTTGCCGTAGTTCGCATATTTGCGCTTGGCGAGAAGTGTCTTCAACTCATTAGGATCGGAGGGCTCGACGGCGGGCTCTTTGAAATCCTTTTCGACCCAAGCCGGGAAATTGCGATTTTCTTCGCGTTTCTTTTCCAGCGCTTCCTCGGTGACATCAATGCCATCCACCTTGTTCTTATCCACGATATTCAACAAAGTACCCCGAGCGTTCTGGGCTTCGTGGCTGCTGCCAAACATGAACTCCTCGATTTCGGCCTTGTACTTGTAGGGCACCTCGAGATGCTCTTCGTAGCGCGCAATGTTCAACTTGTCCCACTGCTCTGGGCTAAAATTCCATTTTGCCAGGGTCTCTGTGGTGCCCTTAAAGGGGCCGCTGGTCCAAGTGTAGGGCTCCAGATGGGCGTACTTCAGTTGACCCGTCTCGGTGTCCTTGGCGCGAGTTCCCCAAACGCCCATGCCCTGGATGTAGGCCGTCAGGTCAATGAGCTCCTGCTCCGAAAGATAATCGAATCGCGGCATATTCGAGCCGGGTTTGACGTAGCGCGGATTCTGATGGTGCAGCATGTGGTATTGATCAGGGAATTTTCCACCGATGTTCGCAAGGTCAGGCCCCGTGCGCTCGGAACCCACCAGGTGGTATTCGTCGTAGTAGTAATCCGAGGCCTTGGACCTTGGGCCATGATCCCAATCCTGGGGGCGGCTCACCTGGGAGTGGCAGTACCAGCAGCCTTCCCGTTTGTAAATCTCGCGACCGCGGAGTTCTTGGGCGGTGTAGTTCCGCAGGTCCTTCGGCGCATTTTCAGGGGCTTCTACCTGGGCCATGAAAGTCATCCGGGGGACCGCGATCACCACAAAGATGATACTGGCCAAAATCAGGCCCATTCCGATGGCGGGGTATAGGTAATTGGCTCGGGAGTTGCTCATCGTTCAGATTCCTCTACCTTAGGACCGCGACGCAGCCGGTGCGTCGGCAACCAGTGCCAACACGGGCTCGGATTCTTCAAGGGGATCTTCGATGGGATCCTCCACAAAGATCAGCGTCTTGAAAATGTTGTAAACGAAAAGCAACTGGCCGAGCACGATCAGCACCCCTGAGAAAGCGCGCATGGCCATGAAGGGAGAAACCATGATGACGCCGCGATAGACCGGCAGGCCCTCTTCCCAAGCGGAGGCCTGAATCATTCCGGCTACCGTGAGGGCGACGATCATGATGGTGGTGCCGATGAGCGACAACCAGTAATGGGCGTTGGCGAGGCGGCGGCTGTACCACTGGCGGCCCGATACTCGCGGAACACAATAATAAGTCGCCCCCCAGGCCACGAATCCGAAAGTCCCAAGCAACGCAAAGTGCGCGTGGCCGACCACCCAGTGGGTGAAATGTAAATACCAGTTGATCCAGCGGGTGGCCTGGAAGGGCCCCGTAAAACAGGTCAGCAGGTAGAACCACATGGCCGTGATGAAAAACCGCAGGGGAATATTCGTCGCCAACATTCCCCACTTGCCCTTCATGGTCAGGAAGAAATTCACCAGCACGGACATCACAGGAACCAGCAGCATGATGGAACTAATGACCGCGACCGCCTTGAGCCATTCGGGCACGGGGCTTTGGAGCAAATGATGGGTCCCCGTGGGGGTATAAAACATAGCGATGGTACTGAAGCCCACGATGGATAGCAGGTGTGAGTAAATCGGGTTCTTGGTGATTTTGGGGATGAAATAGTAAGTGAGGCCGATACCGTTCGTCGTGAACCAAAGCCCCAAAATGTTGTGGCCGTAGAACCATCCCGAGATTGCATCCGCGATACCGGTCATCGAGAAAAAGACTTTGTTACCGATGAAGTAGACGACCGGAAACCACATGGTGGTGCCAGCGATATACCAAATGGACACGTAGAGCTGCTTTTCCTTGCGGTTCAGCACCGTCATCCAGATCAGCCAGCAATAGGTCAAGAGTGCGGCCAGCATGGCGATATCCAGGAACCAAGGCAGCTCTGCATATTCTCGGCCTTCGGTGATGCCGTTGGTAAGACAAAGGATTCCCGCAACGATGACCGCGTTCCACGCGATCATAATGATGTTGCCCACGCGCTCGCTATACAGCTTGGTTCGGCAGAGTTCGGGGATCACATAAAAGATCGCCCCGACAGAGCTCATAGACAAGAAACCGAAAGCCACCACGTTGACATGGGTGGGGCGCAGTCGGCCAAAGCTCAACTGAGCGACGCCATGAACAAGATCAGGCGCAAAATATTCAGTCGCCGCCATCAGGCCCAGAAAGGTTCCCACCAAGGCCCAAATGGCTCCTGAAATCAGGAACCGTTTGGAGGTGCTGTGCTCCACATCCATCCAGGCCAGAAAGCGGTCCCACCGGCTTTCTGTGCCTGCATCGAGGGTCGTATCTAGTGTCGCGTCCATGGGCAGATTCCCCGAAATTGAATTCGATGCGATTGACGCAGACAACCCTAGGATCAACAGAGTGATCTCTGTGTTGCCCGCACCCCGCTACGTAGGGGCCAGTTTGAAACGGGGAGGGGTTTTGGTCAAAGGAAAATTACGAAAAGCCCCGTCCAGTCTTGAGTTTCCCAGTACAACACCCAGCCGCGAAACAGGTCCTAGGGTCTGCTACACTTCGCCCATGCTCCACCCCATCAGCCTGTTCTCCGGCCGCGACGGTGGCCCGATGAATCCATGAGTGGCCCCATGTTGTTGGGAGGTCAGCGCTACGCTTGGGTGGCGGATCTGGCGTCTGCCGAAGCCGCACAGGGACGTCTCTCTTGCGGTTGGAAGCTGATGCGCAGAGAAACGGATGGCGCCCGGTTTCTACTCCAGCTTTGGGATCCCAGACCCACCGATAAGGAACTGGACCAGATCAAGGAGACTTTTCTCCGGCGCTTTTTGGACGCAGAGCCCTGGGATCCTCACCATTGCAAGTTCGGGTTCGATGAGGCGCAAATTTGGCTGCTTCAAGAACTGCCCGGCACCCCCCTCCCCCGGCTCGCTTCCGAGTGGACGGCCACCCAGCGGAAGGCCTTCGGAAAACATCTGGAAT
>JAYVXV010000193.1:0-5330 GCA_043784905.1 Holophagaceae bacterium
CTGCGCCGCGCCTACTCGGGGGAGATGACGGCGGCCTTGGCCTATCGGGGGCATTGGCTGTCCCTGCGTAACCGCCAAGAGATCGCCGAGATCCGGCAGATCGAGCGAGAGGAATGGGTTCACCGCAAGCAACTTGGATATTGGATGCAGCAGCTTGGGGCTCGGCCCATGGGATTTCTGGAGATCCGCATGGCGATCCTGGGCACCATCATCCTGATTGGCTGCAACATTGTGGGCTGGTTCATCCCCATGTATTTCGCCGGGCGCCTGGAATCGCAGAACGACCTGGAGTACGAGGAGGCCGCGGTTCATGCGGAGGCCCTGGGACTTCATGCGCTCTTCATCGAACTCAAGGCCATGGCCCAGTTGGAGCGGGAGCACGAAGCGTATTTTATGGGAAAGATTGCCGGGCATCCGTCCCTGCCCTTCTGGCAGAAGCGCTTTGGCTGGGGACCTGGGCCACAGATGGGCACCAAAAAAGAAAGCAGCACCAAAGATGAACACAGGTGAACACGGGTAAATTTGGATCAACCTCGTTGCAATTGCCGGGTCCAAAGCTGAACATCATCTCGTCCATCATGCTCACCAACGGGGAGATTCATGCGAGGCGCTGGAAGATTCATGATCTACCCGCTCGCGGTCATGACCCTCAGTGTCCACGCGTTCCCACAATCGCTGACCTTGCAGCCCTCGGCACTCTCAAAGCCAGCGCGGGTGGGCTTCCATCAGGCCATTTATGATGCGGATGGGAAACTGGCGCCTTGGACTTCGTGGGATGACGCCATCAAACGGGAAATGACCTGGTACTTAAACTGTCCCTTGGGTGCCCATGGCTATCCGGTCTTCGTCTACAGCACCTTCATGGATGGCCGCTACAAACCGACGAATACCGAGGTGATTCCTGCCACTCAAAATGGCATGGGGATCATCTCCTATTTGAAATATTGGGAGTACACCGGGCGCTCGAATCCAAAGGTATTGGAATGGGCAAGAAAAATGGGTGACTACCTGGTTCGGGAATCATTGACGCCCGATAGGGGCCCCTATTCTCGTTTTACCCGTTCCACAGGCCGCCACACGGATTTTCCCATCAAGCTCAGCGCTCAAGGAGACGCAACGTTTGGGAGCAATGTCATTGAGCCTGATAAGGGAGGCATTGCAGGTTACGCACTCATTAAGCTCTTTAATGTCACCGGAGATCAGCGATACCGAGACCAAGCCCTACAGAACGCGGAATGCCTGGTCCGAAATATGAGGCATGGCGATGTCAGGCACTCACCTTGGCCTTTTAGAGTGGATTCCGTCACGGGCCAAAGGTGGGGAGATCGTAGCGCCAACATGGTCTACATCCTGCGGCTTTTTGATGAACTTATCGCCTTGGGGCATGGTGAATTCCAGTCACCTCGAACGGCGCTCTGGGGTTGGATCAAGGCCTATCAAATTCCAGCGGATAATCAAAGGGACAAAAACTTATGGGTCCAATTCTTCGAGGACCATACCGAGGAAGACAATCGAAATTCGTGGGCTCCTCTTGAGATGGCCCGCTATCTCATCGAAAAGAAGGAGGCACTGGACCCTGACTGGAGTAAGGATGCTGAAAGGCTCATTGAATTTGCTGTGAACCATTTTTCTACTCTAGGTCCGGGTGGCGTTCTGACTGTGGCAGAACAGGATGGAGATATGCGGCCCTGGGGCGGCGCCTGCTCGAAGCTGGGGGGTGTCGCGGCGATGTTTTACGCGGCAGGGGGCGGCGAAAAATACCGTGACATGGCCTATCGAAATCTCACTTGGATGACCTATCACATTGATCAGGATGGCTGCCCGACGGAACTCACGGGCCTTTCCAACCTCAAGCGAGGGGGTTGGCAAGAGGACTGTCACACCGATGTGATTCACAATTTCATGGATGCCTTTGAAGCCGTCCCCGAGTGGGGTCTTGCCAAATTCCCAACCTCATCTGGATCCATCGTCGCCATCTCATCAGCGGAGTAATTGGTGCTAATTTAATGACTTTAATAAAGCTGTTTCATAAGTGCCATTGAACCTGTGTATCCTGAATGCGATTTCTTTCTGTTCCTGGTGGGCCCATGACCGAACTCGAACGCATTCAGGATCAGCTCCGACGCAGCTTTGTGGGGCCTGCCTGGCATGGGTCAGCGGTGATCGAGCAATTGACCGACGTCCAAGCCCACGAAGTTCCCGTCAGGGTCATGCCGGGCTGTCACAACATCGGCGAACTGGTGGGACACATGGCGGCATGGCGTCGCTTGGTGGTGCATCGCCTGAAGGGTGATTTCACCTACAAGGTTGTGCAGAGCCTGGACTGGCCGGAATCCCCCATGGACGAAGCGGCCTGGGAGAGCCTTTTGGAGGATCTGCGCCAAACCCAGCGCGAATTGCTGGCGGCCCTCCGAACGCTTGATCCCAAGGAACTGGATGATCAGGTGCCCGGTAGCGAACACACGTGGTATGGCCTCCTTCACGGCGTCCTTCAACACGATATTTATCACCTGGGCCAAATCGGACTGTTGAAAAAAGCGCTGAGATCTCAATGACAATGCCGTCGTCGCCATCGTCGCCATCGCCGTCATCGTCACCGTCATCAATGCCAGTAACTAGGCCAGCTTCGAGGGACGAACAAAGGGCCCAGGGCAAGGCTCTGCGTGACAAACTCAAAAGAGCAGATCAAGGGCGTTGGCAGCCCGCGCCGGATAGACCCGATCCCATTGGCATTTTGATGGCGGCCGTCGCGCATCGCGATCCGGCCTTGCTGCCTATCCGATGGGGGCGCATGGCCCAATCGCCTTTCTATTTCTTTCGTGGCAATGCTGCGTTGATGGCGGTGGATATCGGGCGCGGGCCGACTACAGGCCTGCACAGCCAGCTTTGCGGGGACGCGCATGTCATCAATTTCGGTGCCTTTGGAAAACCCAATGGCGGCTTGGTCTTCGATCTCAACGACTTCGACGAAACCTGCCGGGGGCCTTGGGAGTGGGACCTAAAACGGCTGCTCGCCAGCGCTTTCTTAGCCGGCCGCGAAGCGGGTCATAGCGACACTTCCTGCGCAGACGCCATCGCCCGCTGTGTTCGTGCTTACGTGACAAATATGGACCGCTTCGCGAGTCTTGGTGTCGTGGCGCTTTCGAGAGAAGAGATCGGCCCCCACAACGACAAGGGCGCCCTTGCTTCGGTTTTCGCTAAGGCCCGAGAGAACACGCCCGAAAAACTCATGGGAAAAGCCATCGAGGATGGCCCCCAGTTCAAGACGAAGGGCCCTTTATTGCGGCCCTTGACCGAGATTGAGGCAGAGCCCTTTCTTGCGGCCTTTGCGCAGTATCACGAGACCCTAGGGGAAGCCCAGCAACAGCTTTTGGGGGGGTACTTTCCCGCCTGCCTAGGCCGACGGGTCGCGGGTTGCGGTTCCTTGGGCGTAAAGAATGTCCTGGTGCTTTGCTTCGGTGGGGGCCTTGATGATCCATTATTTCTAGAGTTCAAAGGCCAACATGGCAGTGTTTGGACGCCATTCATCGAAGAGGCTTCTAGCCAATCATCCGACCTACACAAGGGCCGGCAGGCGGCCGAGGGCCAATATCGAATGCAGACTTGGACTGATGTTTTTTTGGGCTGGACCACGGTGGGGGGCGAACCCTTTCTGGTGAAGCAATGGTCCGACCACAAGGCCAGCATCGAGGTGGCGGATCTTGAAGGCTCGGCACTTGGTGATTATCTGGAACTCTGCGGGACCGTGCTGGCGAAGGCCCATGCCCGCAGCGGCAATCCCGCGCAGATCGCCGGGTATTTGGGACAGGGCGGCGAACTGCCCGAAGTCCTCAGTGGTTTCGCACGCCTTTACGCCGATCAAACCACGGCGGACTGGGAAATACTGAAGGCTTCCATCGCCCAAGGAAAACTGGTAGCGATGAATCCTGGTGAGTAAAACGCATTAGCAATCAAAGAAAAATCACCACAGAGACACAGAGGGCACAGAGAAAAGCTTGTTACACACGCTTCTTTTCTCGGTGTCCTCTGCGCATCTGTGGTGAACATTTTTTTTGATTTCGGTTCTGCGCAACGCTTCAAAATCGCATTTGGATCGAGGCATTCACATTCCGCCCCGGCAGCAGGTAGTACTGAGCATCACCCAGCTCACTCTCGGCGACGGGATTGCGGCGGTCCGTCAGATTCTGGCCACTGACCCGGAATTCCCACACGCCAGTGCGATACCCCACGCTGGCCGCCAGGGTTGCGTAACCACCTGCCGGGGCGGTGTTGCGCTTGTTTAGAAGGACACCGCCCACGTAGTTGATCTCCACCGATCCCGTGAAGCCCGTGGGAGGCGCGTAGAGGAAGCCCAAAGCTCCAAGATGGTAGGGCGACATCTCAAGCCGGTTGTGGGCCAGTTGGGTGGGCACACCGGGATCGAATTCGAAGACGAAATCCCGGAAGCGCGAGTCGTGGTAGCTATAGGAAACGCGCGTCGAAAAGTCTGAGGTGAAACGGTAGCGCAGGTCGGCTTCGATGCCCTGGAAGCGCGTCTTGCCTTCGTTGATGAGCTGGGGAGGGCCGGGAATTTGGGTTCCTGGTTCAAGGGGCGACTGGGAGACCACCAGGTTCTCGAAGTCCATGAGGAAAGAGCTGACTTCCGCCGTGAGGTTGCCATCGAGAAGATTGGCTTTGACCCCCAGATCGAAGCTCTGGGCGGTTTCGGGCTTCAAAATATCCTTACGGCTGTCCAGGCCGAAATCAATGGCCGAAGGCTTGTAGGTGTTGCGGTAATTGGTGAACAGATTCACCCGGTTGGAACCCTCCTGCCAGGCCGTCCAGCTAAGGCCAACGCTGCCGGACAATCGCGTGACGGTGCGAGCGTCCGAGCCGTTGCCTCCAAGCGCATCCCCGCTCGCGAGATCTACACCAAAGACGGTCCTGGATTCATCCGTGCGATTCAGTCTCAAGCCTGCTTCCACCACCAGACGGGGCGTGGGAGTCCATTCGGAAAAACCATAGATACCCGTAAAATCTCGTCGGTCATCAATGCGAATATCGGCTGCGGGCGGAAGGTCGTCGCTGCTCATCGGGTTCGAGCCATCCAGGTTCGCGAAGTAGTCGAAGTCGCCGCCACGGCCCTTGCCCTGCCCGTGCAGATGATCCAAGCCCACCACGGTTTTGAGATCGGAGCGGTCGGCCCAGGCAATGTGCGTGTCGAAATAGAGATCCGTCAATTCCGTGCGCTCACGGAATCCGTGAGCGTTGGGATCGTCCTCGCTTACGCTCACCAGAAATCCCCGAAACACATTCTGGTTCGAGTGGGCGATGGAGAGCGTGGTGGACCA
>JAYVXV010000194.1:0-5329 GCA_043784905.1 Holophagaceae bacterium
GGCTTCAGGCTTCGTTGTTGATTTTGGATGGACCATCTCGCACACCTACATGCGGAGCGACCCACGACAACGAGGTCTGATGCCCGAGGCCTGAAGCGGCCTGAAACAATGACAACTGCAAAATCTGGGATGAACCCGGAAAGTCGCTACTCGACGGCTTCGGACGCCGCCACCAGTGCCTCGTGCATGGGGGTGTGCTCCTTGGTGACCTTTTTGTCGTGACGCTTATGGGCCTGGGCTTCGAGCTTGTCCATGGATTGGCTCAGGCTTTTGTACATGTCGGGTGTCTCTGTCGAGGCGACAAAGGTATCGTGGCGGGTCTTGAGCGTGATCTCGGCCGTGTGCCGATGACTATCAACGCTGAAGATCACGTGAACATCAATGACGTCGTCCAGGTAGGCAGACATCTTGTCGAGACGCTCCTTGGAGGCGATTTTGAGCGCCTCGGAAACATCAACATGGCGGCCGGTGAAGTGTACCTTCATCGTTCACTCCTCATGCGGGCTTTATACCCGGAAAAGCAGCAAGCATCGCAGGTTCAGCCACCGGGACTTTTCCCGCCGCGCTGAATGGTTTGCGATTTTGCTGCATGGACACCTATCTCCGCCGACGCCTTGAGGCTGGAGGAATCTTGAGTTCTTCGCGGTACTTATTCACAGTGCGCCGTGCCACCTGGATACCATCTTGTGCCAGCAATTGCGCCAGGGTTTCATCCGAAAGCGGTTTCGCAATATCTTCGGCTCCGACCAAAGCCTTGATTTTATGTTTGACCACCGTAGCGCTGACATCCGAGCCGTTGTCCGAACCTAGCCCCGCGCTGAAAAAATAGTTCATATCAAAGAGGCCCTGCGGCGTATGGATGGTCTTAGCTTTCACGACCCTGGAGATCGTGCTTTCGTGGAAGCCCGTGGCTTCGGCCACGTCCCTTAGCACCATTGGATGCAGGCCTTCGATGCCAAGCTCCATAAAATCCTGCTGCAGCTCCACCATGGCCAAAGACACGCGCAGGACGGTACGATTGCGATCCTCAACGCCGCGGATGAAATCCCGGGCAGATCGGTAACGCTCCCGGATGAAATCCTTGTCCCCTTTGACATCGGTAGAGGCTAAGAAATTTCGATATTCTCCGCTGACTTTCAAGCGCGGCAAACCTTCATCGTTGAGATAGACCTTCCAGCCCCCATCATCGCCTTTGAGCACCACAACATCGGGCTTCACCACTCGGTCATTTTCGGGGTCAAAGGCCCGTCCTGGGGCCGGATGGAGATGCCGAAGCACCGCCAATGCCAGGTCCAGCTCTTCGGCATCGCATCCCAAAACTTTTTTCAATTTCGTGTGATCGCGCTGACCCAACAGGTCCGCATGTTTCTGGATGATGCGTACCGCCAAGTCATCGGGCTCAGCACCTGCGTGGCTCAATTGCAGCAATAGCGATTCCGTGACCGTGAAGCATCCCACCCCGCTGGGATCGAACTCCTGAAGGATGTCCAACAGGCGATGAAGCTCTTCGATGGAGACGCCCAACTCAAGCGCCAGGGCCTCGGGACTGGCCTCGCTCGAAGTATCGGGATCGAGGCGAATGAAACCCTTGGCATCCAGGTAGTTCTCGATGAGGCGCTCTAAAAACTGGATGCGCGGATCATCTTCGTCGAGGGTCTGGTGAAGCTGGGAAATGAGATGCTCGCCCAGGGTCTCGTTAGAACTCAGGCGGTCTTCCCAGGACATGCGCTCATCGTCCGGCAGGCTGCTGGTGCGGGGAAGGTCCGTGTCCCAGCTATTCTCGGCGGCCATGTCCACTTCTTGAACCTGGGACACGCCCTCTTCCGTGAAGGCCTCCAGGTTGGTGTCGGGATTCATTTCTTCAGGCGAATCCTGCATCGGCCCCAGGTCCACGGTGTCAACGCCTTCGGCCAGCTCTGCGCCCTCCTGAACCGATACATCCCCGCTCACATCCGAATCACGGCCTTCCTCGATGGCTTCGAGCGTAGGGATCTCATCGCCCTCTTCTGCCAACTCCAGAAGTGGATTCTCTTCCAGCTCCCGTTCTACGGTTTCACTCAGCTCTTGCAGGTTCATCTGCCAGAGCTTGAGTTTCAGTTGCATGGCCGGTGTGAGAGCCAATGTCTGGCTCTGAGCAAGGCGTTGTGAGAGATGGGGGCCAAGGGCCATTGAGTGATTCCTAATCCAACTTAAACCGTTCGCCGAGGTAAACACGCCTAATATCTGGATCGTCGGCGATCTCTTGAGGCAACCCCTGTTTCATAATCATTCCATCGGCCAAGATATAGGCCCTGTCGGCAATCTGCAAGGTTTCCCGGACGTTGTGATCTGTGATAAGGACTCCGATGCCACGGGCTTTCAAATCAGCAATTAGCCCTTGAATCTCCATCACTGATTTGGGATCCACCCCGGCGAAAGGTTCGTCCAACAACATAATCTTGGGATCAGTCACCAACGCTCGGGCCAGCTCACAGCGACGACGCTCTCCACCCGAAAGACTCATGCCTTTGGTGTTGCGAACTTTCTCCAAGTGAAAATCTGCAAGCAGATGTTCGCAGCGGGCAACCTGCTGATCCCTTGGAATGGGTTGCAGCTCACCCAGCGCCATCAGGTTTTCCCAGACCGTGAGGCCCCGGAACACACTGGCTTCTTGGGGAAGGTAACCGATACCCATTCGAGCCCTACTATGCATGGGCTCGCGGGTAATATCTTTGCCCTGCCAAAAAATCTGTCCCCGGTCTGGCGCCTCTACACCGACCACCATATAAAAAGTAGTGGTCTTGCCGGCCCCATTGGGGCCCAGAAGCCCGACCACCTCACCCGGAGCCACCGCCAGACTCACATCCCTGACCACCGTGCGGTCGCCAAATATTTTTTGTAAGTTTTTTGCTTCCAGACAAATATCAGACATTATTCAAGCTCTCAAAATGGACCAACATCGGCTAATCCCCGCACTTTGCCCTGCCATTTAGCCATCTGGCTATTGGGATCTAAATCCAACGCCTCGCCCCTTCCCTCACCCATTCGACCTTTCAAGATGACAGAACCTTCGGCCCGCACATTTTTCACGATCCTGCCGGACCCAAGTATCACAACAATGCGGTCGGCCTGAATTCGCCAGCCAAGGCCCTGACATTCCACGCGACCCGATAATTGAACCTTGGAAGCATCGGAATCTCCTTGCTCCGCCCTCAAATTCAAATCGCCCTGGGAGGTTGCCAGGGCCCCCTCAATGCCCCCGGGAAATTGCAGATGCTCCCCTTCTCGCATGATCTTTGGGCCCGAGAGCCGCTCACGAAGCCGAGTCCAAGTAGCGGGCCTTCCAGACAGGATCCAACTAGGAAGGCCCCCTTTGCCCCCCTCGACCCAAAGCAGGCGGGCTCCTCGTAGGTTCCCACCATTGAAAAGGGCTGCTTCCACCGGGCCTTCAAAGGCCCATTGGCGAGGATTGCCCACACCTTTTCCCGCCGAAAAAGTACCTTCTTCGCTGCGGCCCAACACCGGGGGCGCCAGAACCCAACTTCCCTCGGCACGTCTAGCATCCATGCGTGGGCTGGAGAGGCTTCGGCGCCCCCAGGTCAGCACGGCCTGTCCTTCGGCCCGAACGGTGCCTACGAGTAAATCTTCAGGTAAGTCGTTGCCTGTCCCTTCTCGCAGCAGAATCCGCGGGGCTTTGAGCAACAGTCGGAGGCCATCCAGGGGCTGATCCCAACTGACATTTCCTTCCAGGCGCAGCCCCGCATTGGTCCATCGAGCCCCTTCCGAGATGAGCCGCTCTTCACCCTGCCCCACGCCCTGCGGCAAAGTTTTGGGCAGGACCCGGTGGGCCTGGATTTTTTTCAATTCGATTTGATCCAAGGGTTGTCCAGGTGCCGGACGCGGTGCCACGCCGCCAGCGGCCTCTCCCACCCAGCCATCGTCGCGATCAAACCGCAGGGGGCCGGGCCATCTCACTTCATGAAGCCCGAGATCAGCCACGTCTGCGATGACCTGGCCGCCTTGGACCTGCGCTTTGACTTGCCGCAATCGGCCTTCCTGGAAACCCACCTTGGCTTCGAGTGAGGCTGCTTCCATGCGATTGACAGATCCACCCTGGCTGGACTCCCAAATCACCGGCCCGTGCTCCACCACCAGTCGTCCATCCGCAGTGCGACGCCAACCCGCCGGAAAATGCCACTGGCCTTTTCCGGCCCCATCCAGGTTCTCCCAAGTCAGGGGCGCCAAGCCCTCCCATGCACCTTTCTCCCAACGAAGGGCTGGCCCTGTATCCGTCACATTCCCGTGGCCGATGGGCCGAGACGAAGACGCATCCTTGGCCTGAACGCCCATGGGGCCTTGCAGCGTCCACCGGCCCTCTTGTCGCTCGGCGGCCGGGGATGTGAGGGCCCAACGAACATCGGGTTCATCCAGGGAGCCGATGACACCTTTCAAGTGTAGGTCTGATTCTTGACCCTGAATCGTCTGATAGGCCAGCACGAAGCGGCTGCCATTCAGCTGCTCGGTGATGGTGCCAAGGGTGCCTTTGGGCGCGCCGGAAAAAATATCGCCCTCAGGTTGGGGGGCGATGATTTTGGGTCCCCGGGCCAAATAGTAGCCGCAAGCAGCCACGGTTCCGCCGATGAGCAACCAGCCGGTGGCGGTCCAGAACGGACTGCGGCAGGACGACAAAACACGGCCGCTCAAGCGCCTGCCTCTGAACCAGCCTCACAACCTGCCGGCCCATCCACCAGCCAGCTCCGGCCCCAACGTGGCTGATCTTGGACCGTGCAGGCGAATCGGATTTCATCGCCCGATTTCAAGTGGGCGGCTCCGGCAGCCCCAGAAAACCAGGTCAGGAGTTCCGAAAGGCCCGTCAGTCTCAGTTTGGCGTGACCATCGCCGAAGGTTTGCGGGGCCGCCTGAAGGGCACCTTCCAGCACCACCAGCGGCGGCGGAAATCCCTGGCCAAAAGGCTCCAGGCGGTCCAGCTCCGAAGCCACTGGGATCACGTTCGCACCCATTCCATCCACCGCCAGACTTGGTGGCCTGAGGCCGCGAGCCTGGATCGTGGCGCCCTTTTGCAGGCTCTGGCGCACAAAAGGAAGTTTGGCCAAGTCGAAACTCATGCCCGCCGCCGCCCGATGCCCACCACTGCTAAGGATGAAAGGCTGCGCCAAGTGAAGCAATTCGCCGAGATCAAATCCCTCCGGTGCTCGAAGGGAGCATTGAGCAACGCCGTCAAGGACCGTGCAAACGCCTGTGGGACGCCCACTTTCACGCATCCGATGACCAGCCACAATGCCGATAACACCCTTATGCGCGGTGGGGTCCACCACCAGATCAAAGGCTT
>JAYVXV010000195.1:0-5320 GCA_043784905.1 Holophagaceae bacterium
CGTATGGGATGACGGCAAGAACGTCCAACCCTTCCTGGGCCTGGAAGTGGCCGGGGCCATCGGCAAAGTCGAAGTCAATGACCAGAATTACTACCAGGACCTGGTGGTGCTGACGAATACCTTCCCCGCCGGATATCGCGCTCGCGTCCAGGGGCCTGAGAGCTTGACCCGTGGCCATTTCCCGACTTTCCAGGTGGCGTTGATTGGCGGCATCCGTTTCGGACATAGTGTCTGCGGCGTGACAGCCATGGCTCCCGTTCCGCCCAAGGAAGACGCTCCGGCTCCGATGCCCGCGCCAGCTCCGGCTCCGACGCCGACCGAGCCAACGCCTGCGGCACCGGTTGATACCACCCAGGCCAAGCCCGTTGAGCCGACACCTGCCCCGACACCGATGGTGGATGTGCAGACCTTGACCGTCCACTTTGGCACCAACAAATTCGTCCCAAACAAAGCCGCGACGGCTGCGGTCAAGGATTGGGCTGAGAAGTACAAGAGCGTTGTGGATCCTAGCGTTACCGCTGTGATCGGTCACACCGACAGCCGTGGCTCACGCAAGCTCAACGAGCGACTCTCCCTGAATCGTGCTCAGAGCGTGGCTCACATGCTCAAGGAAAACGGCATGAACCTCGATGGCGCCAAGATTGAAGGTCATGCCTTCGATGAGCCCATCGGTGACAACAACACCAAGGAAGGCCGTGCCATGAACCGTCGCACGGACGTCACGTTCAAGGATGGTTCTAAATTCCGCGTAACCGGCAAGTCTGAAACGGCTCCGGATTACACCCGTGCGGGCCGCATGGCTGGATCTCACCACAAGAAAGCTAAGGCCGCTGATGCCGCCGCAGCCCCCGCTGCTGCTACCGCCGCCCCGAATAAGGCCGATGCCGCAGCACCGGCCCCCAAGAAAAAGCACAAGAAGTAAAACGTAACGCTAGCAAAACCAAGGGCCCCGAAAGGGGCCCTTGGTTTTGCTTATTTTTCCTGATGGTGGCAAGGGTGAAGATCGGCTTATGCTTTCGCCAAATACTCTTCGTAGGCCCCCTGAAAGTCCTCGATCTTGCCGTCTTTGAAATTCCAAATTCGGGTGGCGGCTTCATCAATGAGATCTTCGTCGTGGGTCACGAGCAGAAGGGTGCCCTCATATTTCTGGAGCGAGATATTGAGCGCCATGACGGCCTCCAAGTCCAGGTGGTTCGTGGGCTCGTCCAACACTAGGATGTTGGGTTTTTGAAGCATGAGCTTACAGAACATTAGGCGGCAGGCCTCGCCCCCGCTGAGCACTTCGGTCTTCTTGGTGCCTTCGTCGCCGCGAAAGAGCATCTGACCAAGGACGCCACGCAGCTGCTCAACGGTCGCTTCGGGATCGAACTGGCGCAGCCAATCCACCATGGTCCAACCGCTGGGAATGCTTTCTCGGAAATCCTGCGCGAAGTAGCCCACGCTGGCTTCGTGTCCCCACTTCACTTCGCCTGAATCACAGGCAAGGCCTTGCTCGGTAACCTGGGGCGCGTTGGCCAGTAAGGCATTCAGCAAGGTGCTCTTTCCCATACCGTTGCGGCCGATGATGGCGATGCGTTCACCACGATTGATGGTGGCGCTAAAACCCTTGACGACTTCGACCCCGTCGTACCCTTTTCGGACATCCGTGAATTCCAGAGCGTAGCGACCCGATGGGCGCTTCTGATCAAATTTGATGAAAGGGCGCTGAATGTTGGAACGCGAGAGCTCGCCGGGAGCCAAGCGTTCGACTTCTTTGCGGCGGCTGTTCACCTGACTTGATCTGGTGCCGGCTGCGAATCGCGCGATGAATTCATTCAACTGTGCGATTTTCTTTTCGCGTTGGGAATTATCGGACTCGATGCGGGACCGTAGCTGGGTCTTTTGCATCACCATATCGTCGTAGCCGCCGCTGTATTGGATGATGGTCTGATAATCAATGTCAGCGATATGGGTGCAAACGTTGTTCAGAAAATGCCGGTCATGGGAGATGACGAGAACCGTGCCGTCGTAATGATCGAGGAAATTTTCCAACCAGTGAATGGATTCCAAATCCAGATGGTTAGTGGGTTCATCCAACAGCAGTGCCTGAGGGTGGCCGAAAAGAGCCTGAGCCAGCAGCACGCGCACCTTTTGGCCACCCTGCAGCTCGCTCATTTTTCGTTCATGGAATTCCTCGGGAATATCCAATCCAGCCAGTAGGATCGCGGCGTCGGATTCGGCGGTGTAACCATCTTCGTCCGCGACGGTACCTTCCAGCTCACCGAGTCGCATGCCGTCCTCGTCGGTCATCTCAGGCTTTTCGTAGATGTGATCACGCTCCTGGAGCGCTTCCCAAAGGCCTTTGTTGCCCATGATGACGGTATCTACCACCCGGAAGGCATCGAAAGCGAACTGATCCTGGCGCAGGATGCCCATTTTCCTCGGCCGCTGAACCAGGCCGGTCTGCTGTTCCAACTCTCCCGCGAGAACCTTCATGAATGTGGATTTGCCGGAACCATTGGGCCCAGTTAGCCCGTAGCGGTTGCCCGGATTGAAGGTGGTCGAGACGTTTTCGAACAGGATTTTGGCGCCGTAGCGCATGGTGACATTCTGGACAGCAAGCATGAATTCCTCGGTGACAGGCGGTTTTCGACCCGAACCGATAAGTTTATCGTGGAATGGACGTGATTCAGAGTGCCATTCGTGTGCCGAACTGGAATACCATTCGATGCATCCTTAAGCTCGCAGACTGGACCCCTTACGCTATGTCCCTTGATCCCGAAAAGGTTGGCCGTTACGAAGTCCAATGCGTGTTGGGCCGCGGTGCCATGGGCGTGGTCTATCTCGCTCTGGATCCGCTGCTCAAGCGTTCCGTCGCGGTTAAGACCATGCGGGACAACGGCGAGGACGTCACGAACACCATGGAGCGGTTCAAGCGTGAAGCAGAAATCTCTGCCCGCCTGAATCATCCCAACATCATCACGGTCTTTGATGTTGGCGTGGACAATGAGATGGGGCCGTTTCTGGCGATGGAATACATTCAGGGCGCCAGCCTCGCACACCTCATCAAAGAGAATCTCCCTATGGATGTGGGGCTGCGGCTTTTGTTGCAGGCCAGCGCTGCGCTGAAGGCCGCAGAACAAGCGGGCATTGTCCATCGGGATGTAAAGCCCGAGAACATGCTGGTGAGCCTAGAGGGTCGCCTTAAGCTCATGGATTTTGGTATCGCTCGCGGGGACCAGTCGCGGCTTACGGCTGCGGGCATGGTATTCGGAACGCCTTCCTACACCGCACCCGAACTGCTGGTGGGCGGCGACCCCTCCTACGCGACGGATCGTTACGCCTTTGCGGTGACCGCCTTTGAAGTATTCACCGGGACCTTGCCCTATCTTGGTACCAGTGTGGGCACGACGCTCTACCGCATCGTGCACGAACCGCCGAAGATGCCCGCAACGTTGCATCCCAAGCTGCAAGAAGTCTTTCTGCGGGCCATGGGAAAAGATCCCGATCAGCGATTCTCAGATCTTTCTGGGTTCATGTGGGCGCTCATCAGCGCCGCGCCCATCGCGCAGGATCAAAAATCCAAACTACTGGATAGTCTGGACAACGACAAAGGTGGCACGGGTTCATTCAATTTCACCGGCCTCCCGAAATCCGATCCCGCCATGCCGTCGAGTCGCACCAGTAGTTCAAACGCGGGTTCAATGGCGGGTTCGCAGTCAATCTCCGCAAGGGCCCCCACCTTAGTCACGCCTGCGGATGGTATAGCCCTTCGTGCGACGGGCTTCGCCCCAACGGTGCCTCAGCCGCGTTTGCCTAGTGGGCCTATCGAGGAGCTGGGTGAGCCCATTCCCGAGCCGGCTCTCCCCACGGCCTCCGAGGTCATTGCAGACATGAATGCTTCTAATGCTTCCATGGGCAGTGAATACGAGACTCACCCAGGATTTCCTGTCCAGCTTTCAAATTTCGATGAGCTGGAGCAACCCACCTTGCCCGTGGGAGTGCCGATGGTTCACCCGAAAAAGAAAAAAAGCCACAGGTTGCTCTGGGTGGGGCTCACGACCTTGGCTCTTGGTGGGGCCGCAGCCGGATTCTTTTTCATGAAAACCACCAAACATGCGCCTCGCATGGTGGACATTCTGAGCGAACCCTCAGGGGCCAAGGTATTTTTGGAGGGGCAACCGGTGGGTGAGACGCCCCTCAGCCAGGTGGAGTTAAGTGATAAGGCTGCATCACTCAAATTCGAATTGCCCGGCTACCAGCCCGCTAGCTATCGAATCAAAGAAGGCGAGACGAAGGTGCAGGTGAGACTCGAACTACCGCCACACACCATCGCGGTGGCCACCGATCCCGATGGCGCCTCGGTTTTCCTGAATGGCAAGCTCATGGGTAAATCGCCCTTGGCTAGCCTTGGTATCCCCACCGAGGGTCAACAGACGCTGCGAATCACCAAGGATGGGTATCGGGACTGGCAGGCGGACGTGGATCCCACGCTCCCCTTTCCAGACCTGATTCGCATGAACCCGTTGCCCAAGGCCAGGCGCTGAACGCAGGCTTTTGGCTCTGGCTTGCGCCGACCCTTCGAGTGCGAAGGATGGCGCGGGTCGAGCTCCGCTAAAGCCCAAAGCCTATTTCCTTAACGGTCCTTACGGTAGGCCGATCCGAATTTCGTCGAAGTAGGCTCTGGCCATTTCCCAGCCTTCGCCCTTGCTTCCGAAATGCCCGATGACTCGAAGGCCCAGGGCCCGCCCCCGCTTTGCCACAGCGATGGGGAGCTTGCCTTCGAGGGTGGAAGCATCAAGCCTTCCTTCTCCTGTCAGGACGGCATCGCACCCTTTGCAGGCCTCGTCGAAATGAATGGCATCCATCATCTGAAGGGCGCCGTCCACCAAGATTGCCCCGAGGCTCTGGAGCTTGGCACCTAGGCCGCCTGCGGCGCCCGTGAATGGGCCATCCGGAAGCCCCAGAGAGCACAGTCGCTCAGTGAGCAACGAGATGTCTTCGGCTCGCACGCCTTTTTGTGGTCCGAAAATTTGAACTGCATTTCGTAGCTCGGTGCGCACATCGCAGAATACCGTGGTGGGCGGCAGGCACAGCGGTGGCCAATGCCGCCCGCCATCCACCGTCGCACTGCCTCCAAGGCCAATCCACAAGCGTGAAGCCTTGTTGAACTGGTCGATGAGGTCTCCGAGGCCTTTGCTGGAGGCCCCCATGGGATCTCGTTCATCGAGACACTCGACGCCCGCCAGTCCAATGACTTTTGCGCTTTCGATGGCCACGGTTCCATCCGCCCAGGTCAACACCGGAACGGATCGCAGGCGTCCAAACGGATCGGATGCAT
>JAYVXV010000196.1:0-5223 GCA_043784905.1 Holophagaceae bacterium
GGGGGTGACGCTCACGGGCGCGCTGACTCCGGCGGGTTTGGGCGGCTCGTGCATCATTCCGCTGATTCAGGCGGGGGTGATTGATTGGATGGTTTCCACAGGCGCGAATCTTTACCACGATACGCATTTCGCATTGGATCTTAGCCTGCATCGTGGAAGCGCCGCCATCAGCGACACAGTGCTTCGAGACGAAGGCGTGGTGAGGATCTACGACATCCTTTTCGACTATTCGGTGCTGCTGGACACGGATGCTTTTTATCGCGAATTGATTCGTGCGCCGCACTTTCAAAAAGCCATGAGTACCGCCGAATTCCACACCCACGTGGGCAAGGCCCTGCATGAACGCGAAGCCGCGTTGGGGATTGGAACCGTGTCGGTGCTGAGCGCGGCCTACCAATGCGGCGTGCCCATCTACACGTCAAGCCCCGGCGATTCTTCCATCGGCATGAACGTGGCGGCGGTGGCGCTGGAAGGCAACCAGCTCGTATACGACGTGAACGCCGACGTGAACGAATCCGCCTCCATCGTGCTGGACGCGAAACAGAATGGCGGCAAAAGCGCCGTGTGGATTCTCGGCGGCGGCTCGCCGAAAAATTTTATCCTGCAAACGGAGCCGCAAATTCAGGAAGTCCTCGGCATTGACGAGCGCGGTCACGATTACTTTTTGCAGGTCACCGACGCGCGGCCCGACACCGGCGGCCTCAGCGGCGCCACGCCGGGCGAAGCGGTCTCCTGGGGCAAGATTGATCCCGATCAATTGCCCGACGCGGTGGTCTGCTACACCGACACCACCATCGCCCTGCCCCTGCTCACGGCTTACATCCTCACCCGCAGCGAAGCACGCCCCCTCAAACGTCTCGCCGACCGCCGCGAGGAACTGATGCAGAACCTCAAAGACCAGTACGCCACCCGGGGCCGCCTCAGCGGCGCCCCCACCACCGCCAGGGACATCGCCAAGCGCGGCAGCTCCGTAGGAATGCCGGAACGGGATGAGAAGGGGACCTATCCGTGCGGGACGCCGAAGAAGTGAGGAATCGATTCCTAACCTGCTAAAGGACAATTCAAATACAAAGTTAGAGTCCGCCAATCCCATGACCATCGGCCGTTTCGCACCTTCGCCTACCGGCGTGCTGCACGTGGGAAACCTGCGCACCGCGCTGGCAGCTTGGCTTTCGGCGAAATCGCAAATGGGTACTTGGATCCTCCGCATGGAGGATGTGGACGGGCCCCGCTGCCGCCGGGAATTTGGTGAGCAGCAACTGCGGGATTTATCGGCGCTGGGGCTCGAGAGTGACGCGCCGGTGATGTGGCAATCGGATCGCGGCGATGCTTATTACGAGGCCCTCACAACCCTGCACGAGCATTCGCTGCTCTATCCCTGTCACTGCACCCGAAAAGATTTACAGATGCTGGCCTCGGCGCCCCATGACGAAGATGGCTTGCGCCCCTATCCCAACCTATGCCGGGAGCGAGCTTGGGAAGGCTTCAAGGCCGCACTGCGCCTACGTTTGCCGGTGGGCCCGGTGGAATGGCGAGACGAGGCGCTTGGCCTGCAATGGGATGCTCCCGCCACTTTGACGGGAGATCCTTTACTTTTCCGTCGCGATGGACGCTTCGCCTATCACTTGGCGGTGGCAGTGGATGATGGATTTCAGCGCGTCAGTGAAATCGTCCGAGGCGTGGATCTACGCGGCGTCACGGCCACGCAGATCCGATTGCAGGAGGCATTGCAGATCCCGCGCCCGACCTACGCGCATCTCGGCCTGGTCACCGCCGCGGATGGATCACGCCTCGGTAAACGCGCTGGGGCCTTGGGTCTGGAGAGCCTTCGACAACGCGGCATCCCGGTGAATGAAATCATCGGTTGGCTGGGCTGGAGTTTGGGCTGCATAGATGCTTCCGAGCCCTGCGAGGCGGCCGATCTGGTCAAGGCGTTCGCCTGGAGTCGGGTTCCCACGCATTCAGTGGCGGCTCCAGCGGCCTGGTCTTGATGCCAAGTTATTTTCAAAAAGAAGAGGAGCCGCGAAAAACGGGCATGGCACCGTCCTGGGCCAGCCTGGTTGGGTTTGGTCCGCCACCTTTTTGAACCTCACCACCTCACCCCTCATTACCTCACTGCGCAGCCGGCCAGCGCACCGTGTAGATCATCCGCTCCATGGCCCGGGAATAGGGCGTCCAGTGGTTCTCGCCGGCTTCCTTGATACCCCGGAACATGGCTTCCAGCTTGCCGTCGAGATCATCGAGGTAATGAACCAAAAGCGCCTCGGGGGTTTTTGGCAACACCGGGCTACCGAATTCCAATTTCCCGTGATGGCTCAGGACGATATGAAGGAGCTGCATCCGCAGTTCATCAGGGAACCCTTGGATTTTCGCGGCCTCACGGCTGATCCACTCGCATTCCATGGAAATGTGACCAATGAGATTGCCCGCATCGGTGTAGCCGAAGCTGCGCTGGTAGCTCAGCTCTGCGGTTTTGCCCACATCGTGCAGAAAGACCCCCGCCAGCACCAAGTCCCGATTCATGGCGCGATAGTGGTCGCAGGCTCGTTCGGCCATGGCCAGGATGGAGAGTGTGTGTTCGAGCAATCCCCCCAGATAAACGTGATGCATGCCTTTGGCCGCCGGAGCCTTGGAGAAAGCCTCGCGCAGTTCAGCGTTTTCAATAAAGAGCGCGCTCAGGAGTTTTCGAATCCAAGGGTCTTTCACCGAGGCGATGATGCCGTCCATTTCGGCGAGCATTTCGGGCACCGGTCGCACGCTGACCGGAAAGAATCTGGAGAAATCCCCCACTTCTGCATCCGGTGCGAAACGCACCTTGTCAAGCTTCATCTGGGTGCGGCCGTTGTAGCTCGATATCGTGCCCTTCACTTTGAGAAAGGCGTCGGCGCTGATGGAGTCCAGGTCGCCTTCGATGGCGCGCACGTCCCACAGAAAGGCCTTCAAATCACCCGAGGCGTCCGCCAACTTCAGCTCCAGATATTCGGAGCCTTTGGAGCTGATCTTGAACGCGGATTCCTGAGCCAGCAAATAACCCGTGAAGGCCTCGCCTTCTTTGACGGTTCGCAGGAGCGGCTGTTCGAGGTCGGTGGACATTGGACGGGCCTTTGGGTCTTCAGATTTTAAGACGATGCTTAGGTCAACCCTGAATCATTGCTCAGTCAATTCAGAGTCAATGCAGAGTCAATGATTTGTGGGTGATTTCGGGTGAATGAGCGTCGGATCTTCGAGCCCGCCGTCATCCCACGTGAGCCGTTTTTCTTCGAGCACTTCCACAAAGCTCCACTGGTCGTGCTTGGGCACGGCGCCTTCGGGCAGGCCCAGCACGCGCACGCGGAGCAGGCGGTTGTAGAGCGGGAATTGCAGCTCATCACCGGCCTTCACTTCCCACGCGGCTTTTTTGGGCGCGCCATTGACGCGCACCATGCCTTCATCGCAAAGCTCCCGGGCTAATTCCCGGCGCTTCACGAGGTGGGTCTTCTTTAGAAAAGCATCTAGGCGCACGGCACCATCCTACGCCTGAAAAGGTGAGAGGTTCTCAACCCTTGAGAATTTGATCTTTGGGCACCATGTAGCGAATGTTGGCGCGGGTTCGCAGATTGGCGAGATATTGCTGGATTGCATTCTGGGCCTTGGGTTCTTGGAGTTTGGTCATGATTTCGGCCTTAACATCCGCGAAGGGCCGAGCCTGATCGTTCTCGGCGTCAATCAGTTGCACCAGAATGATGTCCTTGTCGGTCTCAATGGGCTGGGACACTTCCTTGGGTTTGAGTGAAAGGGCCGCTTGCTCAATGGGAGCCCGCATGAGGCCCTTCTCCATCCACCCCAGGTCACCACCCGTATCTTTGCTCGGACTGGTGCTGTACTGCTTGACCAGTTCATCAAAGGCCTTGCCACCCTTCAACGCTTCTTGAATGTTGGAAAGCGTGGCTTTGGCGGCCTCGGTTTCGGCGGTCGAGGCGCCTTTAGCCAGCACCAGCTCCCGGATACGGAAACGGGTGGGTTTGCGATATTCGTCCTTGTGGTCGAGGTAGTAGGCCCGCAATTCCTGATCTTCGATGGCCACCTTGTTGAAGACCTCGGAACGCAGAACTTCCTGCTGAAGCACCTGCTGTTTGGCGCGTTTCAGATACTCCTGAAGGCCGATGCCCATGGAACTGCGCAACGCTTTTTCAAAATCCGCGTCTGTAGCGAAGTTGTTTTGCTTCTTGATGTCTTCGATGTAGCCATGCATGTAGTCGTCGTTGACCCGCGATGCCAAGCCCAAGTCAGCGGCTTTGTCTTCCATAATGAAGCTGTCAATGAGGTCCTGAAGGGTCTTCTCTCGACCTTCCTTGAGTTTTTCATCCAGCGCTTTACCAGAGAACTCCCGGTACAGCGAGGCATGAGCCTGCTCTACCGCTTGCTGGTATTGACGACGGGTTAGGATGTGACCGTTGACGATCACCAGAATTTCCTCGCGCACATCCGTCGCCGGCATAGCCGAGAGGGAGCCTGCGCCCGTGAGGGCGATGAGTACGAGAGCTGACGGCGCGAGGAGAATCCGAGTGGTCTTCATGGTTCTAGCTTAAGCGTTCTTCTTGACGGGCTTGACCGATGTTTTTGGGGTCTCCGCCGCTGGCTTTTCCGCGGGTTTGGTCGCAGGCTTGGCGGCAGGTTTGGCCGTGGCTTCAGATTTAGCGATCTTGCCATCGCCATAAAACTCGAAGGGGATTTCCTTCTTGATCTGGCCCAGGTATTCGTTCCAAACCTTTTCTTGGCGTTCCGAGGCGCCCATCTGGTCAATTTCCTTCTTGACCGATTCAAAGGGCTTTTGGGCGCCCTTAGCGTTCTTGGCGGTGACTTCAACCAAGTGGTAGCCGAACTGCGTTTTTACAGGCTCGCCTACCACGCCAATGGCTTGCGTTTTCACGGCGTTCCCGAATTCAGGCACCATGCCACCCGGATCAAAGTTTTCGTAGAGCCCGCCGTTGTCCTTGCTGCCCGGATCATCGGAGTATTCCTTGGCGAGATCCGCCAATTTCTTGCCGGCCTTCAGCTCCCCTTGGATCTTTGCCAGACGGACCTTGGCATCGGCGTCCGAAATTCCATCCTTATCCTGCTCACCGTTCTTCACCTTCACCAAAATATGGCGGGCGGAGTAGGTGTCCGCAGTGCTCTGGAACTTATCCTTGTGGGCCTCGTAGTAAGCCTTTTCGTCGGCCTCGGACATCTCCATCTGCTTTT